>CAJXXJ010000163.1 GCA_913062745.1 uncultured Phaeodactylibacter sp. | reverse complement strand
CGGCTTCCGTTTTGAAAATGTGAGCTTCAAATACCCGAACAGCGAGCGCTGGGCCATCCGCAATCTGTCTTTCCACCTTCGGCCCGGCGAGAAACTGGCGCTCGTAGGCGAAAACGGTGCCGGCAAGACTACGCTCGTCAAACTGCTCGCCCGCCTGTACGAACCTACAGAAGGCCGCATCCTGATTGATGGCCTGGATATCCGGGAGTACCGGCTGAAGGAGCTGCGGGACAACATCGGCATCATTTTTCAGGACTACATCCGTTTTCAGCTGCGCGCCGGCGAGAACATTGCAATAGGCAACATTCAGGCGCTGAAAGATCTGCCCGCTATTGAGGCTGCCGCCCAAAAAAGCCTGGCAGACACGGTGGTGGAGCAATTGCCGGAGCGCTACGAGCAGATACTGGGCAAACGCTTTGCCAAAGGGGTGGACCTCAGCGGCGGGCAGTGGCAAAAGATCGCACTGGCCCGCGCCTACATGCGGGAAGCACAGCTGCTGATCCTGGACGAGCCTACTGCTGCCCTTGATGCCCGGGCGGAGCACGAAGTATTCCTGCGGTTCTCTGAGCTGATTGAAGGCAAAGCCGCCGTGATCATCTCCCACCGCTTCTCTACGGTGCGTATGGCCGACCGCATCCTGTTTCTGGAGAACGGGCAGTTGCTGGAGCTCGGCAGCCACGAGGAGCTGCTGGCGCAAAACGGCAAGTATGCAGAATTGTTCCACCTGCAGGCCGCCGGGTATACCGATTGATTTTGTAATTTTGACTTTTTAAAGTGGAATAGATATTGGCACGTATACTTGCTATAGATTATGGTACGAAGCGCTGTGGCCTCGCCGTCACAGACCCGCTGCAAATCATCCCTAACGGGCTCGACACCGTGCCCACGGGAGAACTGATGGCCTATCTGAAGCAGTATATGCAGGAAGAGGAGGTGGAAACTATCGTACTCGGCGAGCCCTTCTACCCGGACGGCAACCCGGCGCAAATCCACCACCTGGTCATCGGGCTGTCGCGGCAGCTGAAAAAAGCCTTCCCTGAGCAGCGTATTGAGCTGCAGGATGAACGCTTCACTTCAGAGGACGCCAAGTCGGTCATCCGGCAGAGCGGCGCCAAAAAGAAAAAGCGGCAGGATAAAGGCCTGGTAGACAAAGTGAGTGCTGTGCTGATACTCAGTGAATATCTGGAAAACAACCGATAAAAAAAGAAAGCGACGCATGATATTGCCGATTTACGCCTACGGGCAGCCGGTTCTGAAAAAGAAAGCCGAAGACATCAAGCCGGAGTATCCGGAACTGCAGGAGCTGATTGAAAATATGTGGGAAACCATGTACAACGCTGAGGGCGTAGGCCTTGCCGCCCCGCAGATCGGGCGGAGCATCCGCCTGTTTCTGGTGGATACTGTACAGGTGCAGAAAGAAGGAGAGGAAAACGAAGGCATCAAACGCGTCTTCATCAACGCCCACAAAGTGGAAGAAGGCGGCGACCCCTGGCCCTACGAAGAGGGCTGCCTGAGCATCCCCGACGTACGTGGTGATGTGGAGCGCCCCGCACAGCTGCGCCTGCGGTATATGGACGAAAACTTTGAGGAGCACGAAGAGGTCTTTAACGGCTTCAACGCACGCGTTATACAACACGAGTACGACCACATCGACGGCGTGCTGTTTACCGACCACCTCAAGCCGATCAAGCGGCGCCTCGTACGCCGCAAGCTCGACAGCATCAAAAAGGGCAAGGTAAAGGTGGACTACCGGATGAAGTTCCCGCGCTAGCCTTTAGGCAGAAGTGGGAATTTGGAAAAATTTCCGAATTCCCACTTCCCACTTCCTATTTCTACATTCCGAATTCCCCACTCCCCTACTTCCGCCCAAAGTCAGCCGGAATCTCCCCCCAGCTTTCCGTATCCCACTTCAGGATAGGGTTCTTGTAGGTATTGTTCCGCAGCCAGGCTTCTGCCCGGGAGATCAGTTCGTGCAGCAGGGCCGTTTTTGCATTACGCACGAGCTTGGTATTGGCCTTCTTTTTCTTCACCCAGCCCATTGCAATTTTGGAGTCTGTATATATAGGTGTCTCATTTCCCTGTTGCTTGAATAAGGCAAGGGCGTGCACGATAGCCAGAAACTCACCGATGTTATTGGTGCCCAGGCTGAATTTCTTATGAAAAATCTGTGTGCCGTCTGAGGTATGCACCCCCTGATATTCCATCACCCCCGGGTTGCCGCTGCAGGCGGCATCCACGCTTATACTTTCCCAAACGATTTCATCCCGATTACGGCGGGGGGCTTTCGGCTTGGCCGGCTTGCTGCCGGGGCTGGCCTGCCCGATGTGGTCGGCAAAGCTTTCGCGATAAGCGGCTTCTGCTTCTTCCCGGCTTTTGTAAGATTTGTAGCGGGCATTGGGGTACCCCTGTATCTGTGCCTTGCAGGCGTCCCACGAATCGTAGACGCCGGGGGTATTGCCTTCCCAGACCGTGTAGTATTTCTTCTTTTTTGCCATACGTGCTCCTTTTCTGAGGCGGCAAGATAAGAAACCTGGCAGACCTGCGCGGCCGGGTACCCGCCGGGGGATCAAACATTTGCCCCAACAAGGTGTATACACAACAGAAAAGGAAAACTGCCACACACCAAAACTGCCTGCGAATTAATCTATACCTTTGCGGGGAAAACAAAAACGCCGGATCAACATGAGGCTCATTGATACCCACACGCACCTGTACTCTAAAAAATTTGACAGCGACCGCGACGCAATGATTCAGCGGGCGATGGATGCAGGCGTGTCGGAATTTTTTCTACCGAATGTAGACCGGGAATCCATACCGGGCATGCTGGCACTGGAAGAAGCTTACCCCGGCAAGTGCTTTGCCATGATGGGGCTGCACCCCTGCTCGGTAAAGGAAGACTACGAGGAGGAACTCGCCGTGGTCGAATCCTGGCTGCAAAAACGCCCCTTTTGCGCTGTAGGCGAAATAGGGATTGACTTGTACTGGGACAAAACGTTCTTTGAACAACAGAAAGAAGCCTTTATCCGGCAGACGCGCTGGGCGAAAGAGCTGGGGCGGCCCATCGTAATCCACTCCCGCGAAGCTACTGATGTCATCATCGAGCTGCTGGAGAAGGAGCGGGACGACCGCCTGCGGGGGATTTTCCACTGCTTTACCGGCACCCGGGAACAGGCAGAGCGCATCATCGGCCTCGGCTTTTTGCTGGGCATAGGCGGCGTGGTGACTTTCAAAAACGCCGGGCTGGATAAAGTCGTCAAGGATATAGACCTTAAGCATTTAGTGCTGGAGACGGATGCCCCTTACTTGGCACCGGCCCCCAAGCGCGGCAAGCGCAACGAAAGCGCGTATGTGCGGCTGGTAGCCGAAAAGGTAGCCGCAGTGAGCGGGAAAAGCTACGCAGAAGTCGCAGCGCAAACAACGGCTAATGCCGAGGCGCTGTTTGAGACGGAAAGCCTTTCGCAGCAAGCTGTGTTGCAGCCCTGAACCCCCTGATACAAGCCCCGATTTGTTTGCCCGGCAACGCCCTTTTTGAAATTTTTGTGGGCTTGTCTATTGGCAAAAGGTTCTGAATAACTATATTTGCTCACGAACGCTTGAAAAATAGGCGTTTCCTACATAGACGGAGAGGTGCTCGAGTGGCTGAAGAGGCACGCCTGGAAAGCGTGTAAACCCTAACAGGGTTTCGAGGGTTCGAATCCCTCTCTCTCCGCTAATCTTTATCAGAACTTTTCAGTTTGACTCAATCATTAAAAAACAATCGTAAAACCTTATTGACTATGCGAAAATTAATAGCACTGCTGCTGATTCTTGGCTTGGCAGTATCCTCCAGCAATTTCGTATACGCCCAATCTCCGGATGCTGAGGCAGAAGGAGAAGAGATGACGGAACAAACCGCTGACGACACAACCACCGCTGAAGAAGCGGAAGTAGCTCCGATGGAGCCGGAAGAGCCGATCGAAGAAGCAGACAGCGGCGCTGCTGCTGCTGAAGACCAAAGCGGTTACCAGATCCTGAAGAAGTACTTCATTGATGGTGACTGGCGCTTTATGAGCTTCGTGCTTGTGTGTCTGATCCTGGGCCTGGCATTCTGCATTGAGCGTATCATCACTCTGAATATTGCAACAACGAACACAGATAAGCTGCTGGAGCGCATCGACGACCACCTGAAGTCAGGGGATGTACAGGGCGCTATGGAAGTTTGCAAGTCAACTCAGGGACCTACTGCCAGCATCCTTTACGAAGGGCTGAAGAACGCAGACGAAGGCCCGGAAGCAGTTGAGAAAGCAATTGTTTCCTACGGTAGTGTACAGATGGGCCTGCTTGAGCGCGGCCTGGTTTGGATTTCTCTCTTTATCGCTATCGCACCGATGCTTGGTTTCATGGGTACGGTAATTGGTATGATTCAGGCATTCGACCGTATCGAAGCGGTTGGTGACCTTTCTCCTTCCGTAGTTGCGGGTGGTATTAAGGTAGCCCTGTTGACTACTGTATTCGGTCTGATTGTAGCGATTATCCTCCAGATTTTTTACAACTACATCGTCAACAAAATCGATGGCATCGTAAACAAGATGGAAGATGCGTCTATCGCACTGGTAGACATCATGGCTTCAAACAACATTTTTAAGAAGTAAGAGAAACCAACCACATTATGTATAAATTCTTAACCAAAAACGGCCAAGCAATGGCCTTCGGTTTAGGAGTTGTAATAACCGTTGTCTTCCTGGCGACCGTACTCTCCAACGTGGGAGAATTTACGGCTCTGCCGGATGATCAACAGCAAGAGACCACGATCTTCAACTTTGGCCTCTATGGGGCGATCGCACTGACGATTATTGCAGCAATTGCCATGGTAGCCTTCGGGCTGTTCCATGTGGCAACCAACTTCAAGGGGTCCATCAAGGGCATCCTGGGGTTTGCAGCACTGCTCGTCATCTTCTTCGTGGCCTACTCTACAGCTTCCACCGAGGTTACTCCCTACATTCAGGGAGCAATCGAAAACTTTGAAAAGGGAGGCGCTGAGTTTACCGATAACAACCTCAAGTTCATCAGCGGTGGTATCATCACTACCCTGGTACTTGTGGGTATCGCAGCTCTGTCCTTCGTCGTTTCAGAAGTTTCTAACTTGTTCAAATAAAAAGGAGGCACCACCATGGCAAAAAAGAGTAGCAGAGACCGGATGTCAAACGAGATCAATGCAGGGTCCATGGCCGATATTGCCTTCCTGCTGCTGATCTTCTTCCTGGTCACCACGACAATCGTAGAGGATAAAGGTATCACTGTAAAGTTGCCGCCTTGGTCTGAAGAAGAGCCTGACATTACCAAACTGAAGAAGCGTAACGTCTTCTCCGTACTGGTAAACGCTCAGGACCAACTCCTGGTACGCGGAGAGCCCACTCAGGTGGAAGACCTGCGCGAACGTGCGAAAACCTTCATCAGCAACCCCTTCAACGCTGAGGATATGGCCGAAAAGCCCACCAAAGCAATCATTTCGCTGAAGAATGACCGGGGTACCAGCTATGAAGCCTACCTGCGGGTATACAATGAGCTGAAAGCAGCCTACAATGAACTGTGGGACGAACTCAGCCAGCGCAAGTACGGTGTTCCCTACAGCGACGATATGCCCTTCGCTTACAAGAAGGAAATCCGATCTGAAATACCATTTGTACTATCGGAAGCTGAACCGACAGCCTTCGGTGAAGAGTAGACGGTAAGTCCGGTATCCTCAACGGGTGCCGGACAGTCGAAAAACAACCGCCTCATTTCTTTACCCACTGCCCCCGGGCATTCAAAATTAAACCACTATGTCTAAATTTTCTAAAAAGCGTGGTAAGGCAGATCCAGCGATTTCAACGGCTTCGCTTCCTGATATTATCTTCATGCTCCTGTTCTTCTTTATGGTGGTTACCGTACTGCGGGATGCAGAGCTTAAGGTAAACGTATCGACGCCTTACGCCACTGAACTGACCAAACTCGAGGAGAAATCCCTCGTTAACTATCTGTACATCGGTAAACCAACCCAAAAGTATCAGGCACTCTACGGCACCAAGCCGCGCCTGCAACTGGGCGACAAGTTTGCTACCGTTGCTGATATCCCGCTCTTCCTCGAAAAGCACAAAATCAAAGTGCCGGAAGCGCGACATGGCCAAATCACCTCCTCCCTGCGGGTGGATGGCGAAGTAACCATGGGTATCGTACAGGATGTTAAGACTCAGCTTAGAAAATCCGGACAACTCAAGGTGAACTATTCAGCCAAGAAAGATCCGGACGCGAAATAAAAACGTCAACCAACTTTACGCAAAAAAGCCTTTTACCGACCTGGTAAAAGGCTTTTTCTTTTGTCGCCTGCCACAAAATTTAACGCAGCCGGTCCATCGACTTAACCAGCTTCTCGTCACGCTTAATGAAGCGGTAGGCCAGAAAAATAAACAGCAGCGCAGCTACCGGCAGGTACATGCCCAGCCCGTCTTTGATCACCTTAGCCGCCTGCTCCGAAATATTCTGTCTCAGGTAGAAAATGCCGAATACCAGCCCGCCCAGGTTCAGAATGAGCGCCGAAAGGCTAACCTTCAACTGAAGCGGCCGGTTGCGGAACAAAAAAATACCGATGACCGCCATCAGCCCGGCCAGGCCAAAAAGCACCGCCAGCCCGATCTGATCGTTCAGGTTGTATACCGCGTCGTTGAAAATAACAGAGCCTTCTATCGCCTCAGGAGTTTTCGCAAACGGCAGGCCGAAGAGCCCAAAGGATGCCGCTCCGGCAAGCAGCAGAAACACAGATTGAATTCTTTGTATCATATCTACAGTTTAAAGGAAAAATTATCAGTGCCAAAGGTAGGGCTTTCGCCTCAATTTGCCGACCTGCTTACTCTTCCGTTCCGGCAGCCGGCAACAGGTAGGGCCTGATTACCGCCCGCCAGATACCGTAGCCGGCAGCGTTCATATGCAGCTGGTCCTCGAGAAATATGGAGGCCCGCGGCACCCCCTTTTCATCAAGCATCGGCTGCCAAACGTCCACAAAATCAAGGTAATCTAACCGCTTCGCCATGCGCCGCAGCCGGCGGTTGAGCCGCTCGTATTCCCGCCGTAGCTGCCAGCGGGCGGGGCTCGGCTTAGCCGCAATCAGTACGATGGAAAGCCCGGGGTCCGCTTCGTGCAGGCGCTGTACCAGGCTGATAAAATCCTGCCGTACCTGCCGCACCGGTTTTCCGTCCGCCAGGTCGTTGTCCCCCTCGTAAATGAACACCTGATCGGGCTGCCACGCCAGGACCAGCGCATCCAGGTAATGCAGTAAATCACTGGCTTGCGAGCCGCCAAACCCCATATTCAGCACCCGGTGCTCCGGAAATGCCTCCGGCAGGCTGCGCCAAAACCGGATGCTTGAGCTGCCGGTAAAAAGGATCAGTGGAGCTTCGCCCCCGTCAACGCTGGTTTTTGCAAGCAGCTGCTCCACTTCCGCCTGGAAACGCTGCGGAGGCTGCGCCGGCAAAACGACGCTAAAAATGGTACAAAGCAATATGGACAATACGGTGATACGCTTCATTTTTGGCAACTTTATGGCATGTCAAATATAAGATACCAACTCAGTTACTGGGAACAGGAAGCCTTTTTTAAGGAAATTGACTTTCTGGTAGTTGGCAGCGGGATTGTAGGCCTGAACGCTGCCCTTCGGCTGCGGGAACAAGCGCCGAAAG
>CAJXXJ010000162.1 GCA_913062745.1 uncultured Phaeodactylibacter sp. | reverse complement strand
GGTAGTGAAGATAGTGATATCCTCCGGATTGGCCGGATAAACCTTTAGTCTGCCGGGTACTCCCATCTCGATGACCTCTTGCAAATAGGTACTTACCAGAAACCGGTACTTCACCGGTTCGCCCGGATTTCCGGGCTCCAGAGGTATTCCTCCAAAGTTGATATCTGTAGTCCGGCTAGGCAAGGTAGCGACCAGGTCTTGCAGCAGGATGTCTCCGTCTTCATCCTCGTATACCAGTATCAGCTGCTGCGGCAGGGCATATACGGAGTCAGCGTCTTCCGTAAAGCGGGGCACTGCCGTAAGCTCGAGTTCTGCATAATTGACGGCTACATTTTCGTAGCCCTCGAAATCCGGCAGCTCAATAATGCCATTCACACCAGCCATTCCCTGTACGAAGAAGAGGCTGTCATTTTCGTTTTCGCTGCCCAGGTATTCTTCCACCAGCGTGCCCTCATAGTTGTGCTCAAAATCGGAATGGCGGAGGCTGGATGAGCGAAACAACGGAAAAAGCTGACGGCGGGCTACATTCAAAGAATCCCGGTAGTAGACATGGATACCGGTAGCTGCCCCGAGTGCGGCAGTATTGGAGGGAGATAGAGCAAAACGGATCAGACCGCTATTAGTAGTGGTTGGCTCCAGCCGGAAGCCTGGCAGTACTTCTTTGAAGGCGGCCGACTGACCCTGCTCGAAAAGCGAGTCATTCTGAAGCAGCGCATCGAATAAACGGGTTCCAATTTCATTAGGCAAGGGAACTGCAACATGCCGGAAGCTAACGGTATCCAGAACGATAGAGTCGCCGGAAGTGTTGGCTACCGCAAAGTCAACTCGGCTGATTGAATCGAGGGTGACCTTAAAAGAATGCTCGGCCAGGGGGCTGCCTTTGACTTCCGGCACAAAATCAGACAAATACTCCACATCAGCGCTGACAGGCTCGGCCAGCTCACTCACCAGAATGCCAAAAACCTCTCCTTCCGGAGCACCGTAGAAACCATCTGCAGAATAGCGCAGAACAAGGCTCACAGAGTCAATCCCGGTATAGCCAAAGATAAAATCATCACTGTTAATATTAGTATCATTAGGGGGCTCATCAGAAGAGAAAGGCATAAACTGCACATTGACAGAAGAGGAAGCCAGCCCGAAGACCGGATCCACATAAGTACCAAACAGGTGGGTCTCCAGCTGATCACTTGTAAAGGCAGAGAAAGTCTGCACCGGGCCGCGCTCTTCGGTAGTCGTACGCAGCATGACCGTATCTGTAAACCCTATTTCTGCCTGATCGCCGTCGAGCAGGTCGGCCCCTACGAGCGTAGGGTCTGTACAGGCGGAGAAAAGCATAGAAGCCAAAGCGAATAAAACCAGCAAATGCTTATAGTAGCTCATAAATTCCTATCGTAGTTTGTAGCTGTTGCCAGCAATGGAAAAGAGGCTGGCCAAAAGCAACGCAAATGTAGTAATTATACCGGGAACGGCGCAGCAGGCCTGCCAACATGATCTCTGCCAGAGACGCGCTGCAATAAGCAAACGTTGTATGCTTTGGTAAATTACCCGTCCTGAAAATGAAAAATGGCAGGTAGCCAACATCAGGCGGCTACCTGCCATACAGGAGAAAAGCTGAGAAGAGGCTTGATGGTTAGCCTTCTTCTTCGACTTCCTCTGCGGTAAGGGTTTCGTAAAACTCCTTGATCTTTTCTTCAAAGCCTTCTGCGCCGGGATAGTCCAGCACGGGCTTATCTACACCGGACAATGCTTTTTCAGCGGCGGTGCCGAGCTCCGGGCTCGCTTTGACGATCGCATCAGAAAACTGTATCGCACCTTTGTGGAGGGTTACGCCGCTACCGTTCTGGTAAGCGTTGAGGTCATCCTCCTGCAGGTTGTTGATGGAAGCTTTGGCGATAAATTCGTCCGTGAAGGTCTCTTCAGGGGAGCCTTCGTAGATGGAATAGACTACCTTGGAATCCTGGAAGAGCGGCTCATTTTTGTAAGCGGTCTTCAGGTAAAGCGGCACGAGGCTCGTCATCCAGCCGTGGCAGTGCACAACATCCGGTGCCCAGCCAAACTTTTTGACGGTTTCGATCACGCCCTTGCAGAAGAATACCATGCGGTCCGGGTTGTCCTCGAACGGCTTTCCGTCTTCATCTGCAAAAATTTGCTTGCGCTTGAAAAAGTCCTCATTGTCGAGGAAGTAGACTTGCATGCGTGCTTCCGGGAGAGAAGCAACCTTTATGATAAGCGGGTAGTCGTCGTCATCCACGATAATGTTCATCCCGGAAAGGCGAACAACCTCGTGCAACCGGTGCCTGCGCTCGTTAATGGTACCAAAACGCGGCATGAGGATTCGAATTTCCATGCCGTTTTCCTGAATATACTGCGGCAGCTTACGGGCTACATTTGCGACTTCGGAGAGTGCAGTATACGGTTCCATTTCCTGCGTAACAATCAGCACTTTCTTTTTACTCATATTGCCATTAATGTTTAAAGAACAACTATATCACCGAGGCCTTCGGAGAATAAGTTTGCAAATTTAACAAATTTTGGGCGGATCATTGGTATTTCCGCCTCACTTAATACTCTGTTAACAAAAACGTCTATATTTGCGCCCTAATTGCCAGGCGCCCCTGCACGGACGGGAGCGCTGCCCTTTTCACATCAGAAAACAAGCCGTGCTTTTATGTATTTATTCAAGACTGTCCCGGACCTGCAGGCTTATCTTCGGCCGTACCGCGAAAAGCGCCGGGTGATCGGCTTTGTGCCCACAATGGGCGCGCTGCACGAAGGGCACTTATCGCTGGTAGAGCAATCGCTAGAGCGCTCGCAGTGCACAGTCTGCAGCATTTTTGTCAATCCTACGCAATTTAACGAGTCCTCTGACCTGGAACAGTACCCGCGGCACCCGGAGCACGACCTACAGCTGCTCTACGAAGCAGGCTGCCAGGCCGTTTTTATGCCGGAGGTAGCGGAAATCTACCCGGATGGCACTTCGGCGGGCAGTATGGAGCAGCTTGACTTCGGCGGGCTGGACCGCGTCATGGAAGGCGCCCACCGGCCCGGCCACTTTGAAGGCGTCGCCCAGGTTGTCAAGCGGCTGATCGATATTGTTGGCCCTGACCTTATGTTTATGGGCGAAAAAGATTACCAACAGCTGCTCATTGTCCGGCGCATGGTGCAACAGCTGGAGTTGCCGGTGGAAGTAGTGGGCTGCGCCATCGTACGGGAAGCAGACGGACTGGCCATGAGCTCTCGCAATCAGCGCCTGAACGCTGCCGCCCGGGCGCAGGCACCGGCTATATACCAGGCATTATTGCAGGCTGCTGAGGCCGCTTCTGAACATTCTGCCGCCGACATCCGTCAAATGGGGACCAAAGCACTTTCCGACGCCGGGCTGGAACCGGAGTACTTCGAACTGGCTGATGCTGACACGCTGCAGCCGGTACACGCCCTGCAGGAAGCAGAGCAGGTGCGGGCCTTCGCTGCAGCCTGGGCCGGCGGCATCCGGCTCATCGATAACCTCCCCGTCAAAGGCGGGCCCGCCTGACCCTACAACTGTTACGCATGGCAACCAAACCTAATTATATTTGTTGCATAGGCGGATATTTTGCAGGATATGAGCACATTGCGCCCCTCCTGCTGCTATTTCCGAATAATATACTACATTGACCATCATGATGATCCAAAGGTTCAAGTCCAAAATACACCGCGCTACCATCACCCAGGCTGACCTCAACTACGTGGGCAGCATCACAATCGATGAAGACCTCATGGACGCTGCCGGACTGATCGACGGCGAGAAAGTGCAGGTTGTCAACAACAATAACGGGGAGCGCCTGGAAACTTATGTCATTACCGGCGAGCGCGGCTCCGGCGTCATTTGCCTCAACGGGGCAGCAGCCCGCCGTGCTCAGGTGGGAGATACGGTCATCATCATCGCTTATGCGTGGATGGAGGAAGCAGAAGCGCGAGCCTTCGAGCCGAAGGTTGTCTTCCCGGACGAAGACAACAAAATTAGCTGAGCTGCCGCCCGCCCGTATCTCTGAAACCACTTACTAAAAATTTAGATTTTGCAACCCGGGGTTGCAGACAAGCATTTAATTGCTATATTTGCTTCTATGCCGACAAAGTGGTTTGGCGCAGTGCGTAAACCTGACACAAGGTCTCCGCTTCGATTCTCAGGCTGCTGTATTCGGCGCGTTCATCAGCATTTACTTGAATAATGAAGACAAATTTGAAACCAGGAGTATGTTTGAAGCTCTAAGCGGGTAAGCTTCACGCCGCTATTGTCTTTCGGATTTCGTTCAAACAATAAGCATCATAATTAGCTGGCCTGCACAAGCAGTGCCTGCACAGCAATTCCGGTCCCTTTTCAGCTATAAGAGAAGGGCCAAACGCAAATTCGCTTGTATCAAAAACTGGATTAGTATGAAAAAGCGAGGGGTTTCTCATTTCTATGAGAAGCCCCTACGTTTTTTGTAGCAGGATGAGCCCGGCCTGTTGCTGCTGTTCCCACCATTCCCGCTTTCCGTAGCCCAGCAGGAAGCCTCCGCCCCCGGCACCGCAGAGTTTGAGGGCATAATTTCCGCTGTCTAAGCCTGCCCGCCAGAAAGGCAAAGCGGCTTCCGGTATCCATTCTGCGAAATGCTGCAGCTGCAGCTCAGAAATGAGCGCCATTTCCACAGCCAGCGCATCGCGCGCTCCGCTCAGGTAGTGTTGCACCGCCCGCTCTGCCGCCGGCAACAGCCCGCCTTCCACCGCCTGCTGAAAAACCGGCTGTTCGTAATAGGACAGAAAGCGCTCTACCAGGGGCGCGGTCTCCCGCGGCTGCCCTGTATCCATCAGGAAAAAAACGGATGCCTCTTTTTCTTCCACCGGCTGCAGCCCCGCTACTTCTATCTGGCCGCCGGCCATCAGTACAGGCTGCTGTACATAGCTGATGAACGGGTCGGTACCGGAGCTGTTGCCGTGGAAGTAGCTTTCCAGCTGCGCCAGCTGCGCCCGCAAGCCGGCGTATTCCGAAGCGGCATCCGGCGCAATTGCCGGCTGCGCGTACCGCTCATAAACCCCGGCACACACGGCTCCGGAGCTCCCTGCACCGTATCCTACAGGGATATTGGAGTGAAAAGAAAGCCCCTGCGCAAGGTCGGCCTCCATTTGCTGCAGTTGCAGCGGCGCCTGTAGCTGTCCGCTGCGCTGCAGCTGCTGCAGATAGGCCAGGAAGGGCTGCAGGCTGTGTGCCGGCCGGGGCTCATCGTCTACCCAGCGCCCGCTGTATTGAAAAAGGGGCAACGCCAGAGCCTGCCCGCCCTTGAGTACGGTATATTCGCCAAACAATATCAGCTTGCCCGGGAACGCTTTCATAAGGCCTGGTATCTGTTATGCAATGAACCGAAGTGTATCGGAAAAAAGCTTTTCCTTCCAGTATTCCGGACAAATCAAGTAACCGAGGTTGGGCTTGGGAGGCGCCTTGCCAAACTCTACCGGCTGCCGGTTCAGGTAGCTGTGGCTGTAGCCCAGCTCCTCAACGATGACCTTCTCCCCGCAGATGTCCCAGAACGGAATGCGCGGCATCAGGAAAATGTTGACGTCCAGCTCTCCGCGTGCCATGAGCAGCGTGCGGGTGGCATCAGTACGGATAATCCGGCTGTCGTCAGCCCCAAGCTGATGGTAGAGCTGCTCGTACTTATTCCCCCGGTAGCGGAGCGGGTGCGCAAAGCGGAGCGCTTCGTAATCTTTCGGCGGAAGCGGCGACAGCTTCACAGCTTCTTCTTCTCCCTTTTGCAGAAACGCGCCCTCCCCTTTCACAGCGTAGAGCATCGTCTGTAGGTCAGGATGGTACACCAACCCTATGCATAGGCCTCTGTCCGGATGATAAAAAGCGGACTGATGGGAAAAGCCACGTTTAAGGTCGACATAGTAGCTCGTGCCGTCCAGTTCATCCGCAATGATATAAGCTTTGCTGCGGTCAATCTCCTGCTTCGGAGACTCCTCGCTGTAGAGCAGGACGTCCGGCAGCTCTTCGCGCACGGCACGCTGCAGGCGCTCTGAAATAGCCAGGTCTACGTCGGTTACCCGCGAGTTGTCCTTCTTTTTGTACACCTGATAGTCTCCTTCTATCCGGCTCATCATTATGTCCCCCGCTTCCCGAGCCCGTGCTTTGAGAAAAGATAAAATATCGTGTAGCTCCATGGTAGTAAAGGTATCAAAAAAGCATTGAATCCACAGGGTTTTGCGGTTGCGCCGAAAATATGCACATTTTGAGTCAACGCCCTGGCACCAAGCAGCGTTTTGTTAATGTAGTCAACAAATCGCGGGATATTTTTGTAAATAACGAACATCCGTTCGCATAAAAGGTGAAAAAATTTGGAATTCTTAGAAAATCACCGTTTACATATAGAGCTGCCGGCAGTCCGGCGGCGTCATTCAGAATCTAAAACCAATAATTGATTATGGCTAAGTGTTTTGCATTGATGGGCTGGAGCCTGCCCGTTATTGAAAGTATGCAGAAATCGGGCTTGCCCTACGTGGTGGTCTCTTTCCCTGAATTTGGCAGTTATGCGAAAGAGCACGACATCCCTTTTGTCGGCTATAAGCTGGACGAATTCGGTTCGCACTCAAACTCCCTGGAACTGATTGAACTGCTCAAACCCTTCAATGCAGATGTAGCAGTACCCCTGTATGAAGAAACCGTGGAATGGGCGGGCGCGCTGAACTCTATCTACCGGGATGACCCGCGCGTGCTCAACCGGGCATTTTTGTTCCGCAACAAAGCGATGATGAAGCGTAAAGCCCTGCTCGGCGGACTGCGGGTGGGCCTGTTTGAGGAAGTACACTCCAGGGAGCAGGTGCACAAATTCCTGGACCGCCTCAACGAAGCGGAGCTTCAACTGCCCGGAGAAGACGACGCCTGGTTTCATGCTAAGCCTTTTGCAGCGGCGGGTACCGTCGGGCACCACTTTATTAAGTCGCGGGACGACATAGACCGCAAAATGAGCATCCGCGACTTCCCCTGCCTGGTGGAAAGCCACCTGAGCGGAAAAGAATTCAGCTGTGAGGCCTTCATTAATAATGGCAAGGTGCGCTTCCTGAATATCACGGAGTACGTCAAGCTGGGCTATTCCAATTTCATCCCGGCCGGCCCGGAACTCGAAGACAAGCGGGAGATGATACAGAACGAAGTGCAGAAGATGGTGGATATTTTCGGCATCGAGTACGGTATGGTCCACCCTGAATTTTTCGTGAGCGACGATGGCAAGCACCTGAATTTCGGCGAGGTGGCATGCCGCATACCCGGCGGGCACATTCTGGAGCTCTGCGGACAGGCTTATGGTTTTGATGCCCTGCTGGCATTCGTTGTCAGCCATGACCCGAACATGTCAGACGAGGAGCTGGACAAATACTTCCCACCCCGGGGCTACATGCCGGATAAGCGCTTTGGCAACGTCATGGTATTCCCGAAAAGGGGACAAATTTCCCGACTGGAAATCCCCGAAGAGCTGCTGGAAGAGCCGTACTACCTCGACAACAACCTGGTAGAGCCCATGGGGCCTCAGAAAATTGGTGACCGGGAAGGCTTCGGGAACCACTTTGGCACCGTCAACTTTGCCGGCGAAGACCCGCAACGTATGCGGGAGCTGTTGAAGCATTATGAAGACGTACCTTTTTACGTTTAAATTATTAACCGACAAAAGGCGGCAGCCTGCATAAGAGGCTGCTGCTGCCTTTT
>CAJXXJ010000161.1 GCA_913062745.1 uncultured Phaeodactylibacter sp. | reverse complement strand
AAGCCGAAGCGCTCAAAAGGCTTCAGGTCTTCCAGCTCTACGGCTACCACCGTACCGGAGTTGGCGTAAGCCGAATCCCGCCGGGACATCGACATGCCGTTGACCACAATCTCGCCGGGTGCGGTAGCTGCGGGGACTACCAGCCCGCCCGGGCACATGCAGAACGAGAATACGCCCCGGTCTTTTACCTGACAGGCCAGGCGGTAGCTCGATGCCGGCAGGGCTTCTTCACGGGGCGACTGATTGTACTGTATACGGTCGATCAAAGACTGCGGGTGCTCAATGCGTACCCCCAGTGCAAAGGGTTTGGCTTCCATGTAAACGCCGTGCCGGTGCAGCAGCTCGTAGATATCGCGGGCCGAATGCCCGGTAGCCAGCACAACAGCCCGGCTGCGGTGTTCTTCCTCCTGATTGACCACCACGCCTTTCATTTGGCCCTCCTCTATGAGAAAGTCGGTCACCCGGCTGTCAAAGTGCACTGCTCCGCCGTAATGCTCAATAGTCGCACGGATGTTACCTACAATCTTGGGGAGCTTATTGGAGCCAATGTGCGGATGCGCATCGATCAGGATATCTTCTTTAGCGCCGTGCTCAACCAGCAGGCGCATAGCTTTTTCGATATTGCCGCGTTTATGGGAGCGAGTATAGAGCTTGCCATCAGAATAGGTGCCGGCGCCGCCCTCTCCGAAACAGTAATTGGAATCGCTGTTCACTTCTCCAAATTGCTGAATGGCGCGCAGGTCACGGCGGCGGGCGCGTACATCCTTCCCCCGGTCAAAAAGCACAGGCCGCAAGCCCAGCTCTATCAGTTCGAGGGCAGCAAAGTAGCCGGCCGGACCGGCGCCCACGATGATCACCGGCTCCGCTTCGTGCACAGGCTGAAGCTGCTCCAGCAGAGCGGGCTCGGGCTGATAGGCTTCTTTTGCATATACAGCCACGCGCAGGCGGAAGACAGGCTGCCGGCCGCGTGCATCTACCGAGCGGCGCAGGACGCGCACGTCCTGAACTTCCGAGGGGTTCAGCTTCGTTTTCTGTATCGCTTTTTCGCGCAGCCGCTCCTCCTGTTCGAGTTCGGCAGGCAGCAGTTTGATTTCTACTTCTTTAACCATTTTCTTTCCTCCCCGTGCTATCAGTGGCCGGTTTGACCGCCTCTTTGAGCTTTTCGCTTACATTGATCTTTTCACGCTCCAGCTGCTCGCGCCCTTTTTCCTCTTCTTCCTCCAGTTCCCGGCGCCATACACCCGGCGCGACTTCCTGAAAAGCATCCGGTATGAAAATACGGCTGTGCACTTTCTCTACCGTTTCGGTTTCCTCCGCTTTGATAATACGGCGTACCATATCTTTATTAGTGAGCATCAGGGAGTCGCCCTGAGCTTGCGCCAAAAAATCATAGCGCCCCTGCTCCAGCAGGAAATCAAAGACGGCTTTGCTGGTAAAATAAACCCGGATATTGGTTTCTGTCATGATGGCATTTCCCGCCCAGCTGATAATGTCGTAGGAGTCATCTTCAAAAATATTGAACACCAGCGTGGAGGTTGTCTCCGGCACCTCATAGGTAGTGTGCAATGTTTTTTTCAACTGCGCCTTGAGCGACGTAGCAGACAGCAGAACCAGCGAGGTAAGCAAGAGCAAGTTTTTCATGGAATAGCGGCTCGTAAAAAAATCAGGGTGCAGCACGCTGCTGCGCACTACACCCTCTATAACGTCAGTATTTTTTTAAAAGTTGTTAGAGCGAAGAAGAAGCCTCAGCCACTTCCTCCTCTTCCTGCTGCGGAATCTGTACCGCTACGTTTTCCGGATGAAAAACTACCAGCGACACCTGATCTGCCAGAGGCTTGCCACCGATCTTGACCTCCAGGTCCAGGTCAGGGGCTACGATAGTATAGGCGTCTTCCTGAGC
Organism: uncultured Phaeodactylibacter sp.; assembly: GCA_913062745.1. Lineage (GTDB taxonomy): Bacteria > Bacteroidota > Bacteroidia > Chitinophagales > Saprospiraceae > Phaeodactylibacter. The sequence goes on along the minus strand of CAJXXJ010000161.1, from coordinate 5,854 downwards.
AGCATCCTGCCGCAGGTTATACCGGCCGGCTCTTACCAGAGATTTCAGCAGAGCTTCCGAACCGTTTTCCAGGGAGATTTTAAGTTGGACGCGCAGCAGGTCACCGTCGTATTTACGGATTTCGACCGGCGCGTTTACATTGAGTGCTACTGTTTGGGCTCCCTGCAGGTTAAAGGACTTGACGAGTGTCTTTTCGACAGTTTGCTGCCCTTGCACCGCGAAGGATACGAACAATAGGAGGGCGGTCATTGTCAGGGTGTAAAATGGGTTGGTAGTCTTCATAAGCTGCCTCCTTTTATTTGGTTCAAAGATAATTTACAAAATTCACTGCTGACAAGCAAGGCTTTCGCCAAATCATTAACAGGCGTTAGTTGTCGACAGGGGCTAAGCGGAAGGGGGGCGCATTAGTTTGTAAGTAAGACCCGCCCAATCTGCAAAACGCTGCCTGCTTAGCTATTTTTTTCCTGAATTGCGCTCCGGATGCGCACTAATTGCTCCAGTAGGGGCTCCAGGCGGTCAAGCGGGAGCATGTTGGCCCCGTCAGACTTTGCTTCCGAGGGGCGTGGGTGCGTCTCGATAAACAAACCATCTACGCCCGCTGCCACGCCCGCCCGGGCAATTGTGCCGATGAGCGCCGGCCGGCCGCCGGTTACGCCAGTGGACTGATTGGGCTGTTGCAGCGAGTGCGTACAATCGAGCACTACGGTACCGCCCAGCGCCTGCATTTGCGGTATACCGCGAAAGTCGACTACCAGATCCGTGTAGCCGAAAGTGGTGCCCCGCTCGGTAAGCAGGACGCGCTCGTTGCCGGCGTCTCTGACCTTTTGCATCGCAAACTGCATCGCTTCCGGGCTAAGAAACTGCCCCTTCTTGATGTTGACTACCTTACCGGTTTCTGCAGCAGCTACGAGCAGGCTCGTCTGACGGCAAAGAAAAGCCGGAATCTGAAGGATGTCAACGTACTGCGCGGCCAGCGCGGCTTCTTCATCAGCGTGGATGTCCGTGGTGACGGGCACGCTGAAGCGCTCCCCTACCCGCTTCAGAATATCAAGCGCCTGCTCATCGCCGATCCCGGTGAAGGAATCAATGCGGGAGCGGTTGGCCTTGCGGTAAGAGCCTTTAAAAACATACGGAATGCGCAGGCGGTCGCAGATTGCGCTCACCTGTTCGGCAATTTCAAAAGCCATTTCCTCCCCTTCAATGGCACAGGGGCCGGCGATGAGGAAAAAGTTGTTGCTGTCTGTATTTCTGAGCTTGGGAATCAAGTCGTTCATGCTGTTTTTTACAACGAAGGTACTAAGTCAACCGGAAGTGCCGCGCAGCATTTTTAGCCTGTGGCTGCAGCGGCCGTCTCCCTGCCGGTATTCCTTAGAGTTTGGCACTCATGCCCACCGTTACGATGGAAATGCCGTAGCCCACCTCACCGAAGAAGCCGATGTGCTTAGTCGGGTAGTAGCTGGAGCCAATGAAAGCAGAATAGACCATCGTATTGTTGGGCTCGCGGCGGAAGGAAGGCCCTTCTGCCTCTGCGCTCTTAGGCAGGTCATTAATGGTTTCGTCAATATTGGGGCTGCTGTACGCCAAAGACAGGCCGCCGTACACCTGCCACTTGCCGAGGGAATTGCTGTAGGCAGTCGTCCGCAGGCCGAACATCGTAGTTTCATTGGACAGGTCCTGCAGAGTTCCGTCCGGCAGAGGGCGGGCTACCACTTCAGATGAAGAGTAGGCGGCAAAAGCACCGAGAGAGAAGTTGCTGGCTACGCGCAGGTCAAGGCGGGCCGTCACCGGAGGGACAATCGTCTGTGCACCATCCTTAGCATAAGTGGAAAAGATGCCTACGCCGGTGGAGAATTCCAGGTCGCCCGGCTTAAAGTTAACTTGTGCCTGAGCGAAAGTAAGGCCGCACACCATCAGAGCGAGAATAAAGCTGATTTTTTTCATTTTACTTGAATTTTAAATTTGGGGTCAACAGTGGGTTAATTGTTGCTGCAAAGGTAGGGGGAGGATGGGTACGGGTCAAGCCTATAGGCAAAATTTAATTCTGAATTAACTCCATCAAAATTCATTTCACAAAATTAAGTTTAAATTAACGTCCTTTAACTTTTACTTTGTTTTATCAAATAAGAAAAAACGATATTTTAAACCGCTGCTCTGAAAAGCCGTGAAATCAAAATTTTCAGGTGATTTTTCGCATTTTTTGTGTTCGCTCATTTGCAGGAGCCCACTACTAACGAACGGCAATTTCCGATTAGTGCTCCGCCTTGTTTTTTTTGGCTTATTTATCCGGCTTTTTTGGCTTTTTGTCGAAACGGGCCAACCTTATTCAGATAGCTCTCTTTTAATGGTAATTGCTACCAAAACTCCTCGGCATGCGTCTCGCTATATTTGCTGTTTTAGTCCTGCTGTTTGACCTTTACGCGTTTCAGGCGATACGGACGCTGGCCTCCGGCTGGCCTGTCCTGGCCCGCAACATCAGTTACGCCCTGTACTGGCTCATTCCGCTGGCTTTTATGAGCTGGCTCGGGCTGAGCGCGGCGGATGTGACCGATGGCTGGCCCAAAGCAACGACTACCCTTTTGCGCACCTTTTTCTTCATAGCCTACGTCTCCAAGTTATTGATTGCAGGCATTCTGCTCATTGATGACCTGCGCAGGCTGAGCGTACTGGCCTACCAATACTTTTCGACAGGCGGTGAGCTGCAGACCGGCCGGTCCCGCTTTTTGACCCAGCTGGGCCTTCTGCTGGGCGCGGTGCCTTTTGTTTCGCTCATCTACGGTGTGCTCCGCAACCCCTACCGTTACCGCCTGTTTCGCGAGCGGGTACGGGTCGCTCAACTGCCTGAGGCGCTGGAGGGCTTGAAAATTGTACAAATTTCGGACATCCACAGCGGCAGCTTTTTGCACAAGGAGCCGGTGCGCAATGCCGTTGACCTGATCAATGCTCAGGAGCCAGACCTGGTCTTTTTCACCGGCGACCTGGTCAACAACAAAGCCGATGAAGCACAGCCTTTCGTAGACGTATTCGACAAAATCAGGGCTAAACACGGCGTTTTCTCTGTGCTGGGCAACCACGATTACGGCGATTATGTGCGCTGGGAGAAAGAGGCCGACAAACTGGCCAATATGGAGCTGCTGGAAGACACGCACCGCCGGCTGGGCTGGCAGTTGTTGCGCAATGAGCACCGCAGCATCCAAATCAACGGCGAACCGGTAGCAATCATCGGCGTGGAAAACTATTCTGCCCACCCCCGCTTCCCTAAGTATGGCGATCTGAAACAAGCCTCAGCGGGCACGGAGCAGGCTAAGCTGCAGCTGCTGCTTTCCCATGACCCCTCGCACTGGGAGGAAGAAGTGGTGCGCGAATTCAAAAATATTGCGCTGACCTTTTCGGGCCACACTCACGGCATGCAATTCGGCGTGGAAATCCCGGGCTGGTTTAAGTGGAGCCCTATTAAGTATGTCTACAAACAATGGGCCGGGCTGTACCAAAGGGAGCAGCAATACCTGTACGTCAACCGCGGGCTGGGCTATCTCGGCTACCCGGGCCGGGTAGGCATACTGCCGGAGGTCACGCTAATTGAGCTGACTAAAGCATAGCTAAAAGCGGCCGGGCTTTGCCTCCATTAGCAGGCTGCAAAGCGGGTACCTTCTTTTTCCTGCTCAATCAAATGTCCAGTAAGGGGCCATTTTCCCGTGCAGTTCTGCCGGCAGGGCCCGTACTTTTTTCACCTCTTCCACACTGCGGAAGCTGCCGTGCTGATTGCGGTACGCGATGATCGCATTGGCCTGCTTCCAGCTTAAATACGGATGAGCTTTTAGCGTGGCAGCATCTACTTTATTGATGGCGATCGGGCGGAAAACCGGAGACGCTTTGAGCCTGGGCTGCAACTGCTGAAAGGTGCTGTCTGGCAGCCCGTAGGTCTCCGCTACCTGGGCGACGGAAGCAAAGCCGCCCAGCTTGTCCCGGAAGCTGCATATCCTCCGGGCGTAGGCCGGGCCAATGCCCGGCAGCTGCTCCCACTCCGCGGGGCCGGCCAGATTGATGTCAAGCACCGAAGGAGCTGCCGGTGCTGATGCGGCGTAAGCAGCGGGCCGGGCTGCGGGCACTTCTTTACTTTTGGCGATTGGTTGCTCCCGTATCCGGATATAGGGGTGCAGCCGCTCGTAGTCTTCGGCCCGCATGCCGTAAATCCGCTTCAGGTCCTCTTTTTCGCGAAAGCGCCCGCCCTTCTCCCGGTAATTGAGCAGCGTACGCACGGTACGCCCCGGGAGGCCCAACATCTGCAGACTGTCGCCCGAAAGGGTATTGGGGTCAAACGGGAATAAGGGGGCTTCCGGCCTGCTGTTTGCTTTCTCTTTTGATTTTGCAGCGGCAGCAGGAGGCGCAGCCTGTTCGATACGCACGTAAGGCACGATCCTGTGATAGTCAGCTTCACTCAGGGTATAAATATCCAGCAAGTCCTCCGGCCGGCGGAAGGGGCGCACTTTAGCCCGAAACTTTACTATTGTCTGTGCAGTCTTCCGGGGCAGCCCCAACAGGACCAGACTATCCTGCGGCAGTGTATTGGGGTCGAAGAAAAACAGTTTTGCCTCCCGGCTTTCCCTGTCGGCTGCTGTGGTTGCCGTATCTGCCAGAAATCGCTGTACTGCTTCGGCGTAGGCCTCATACCCCTCCTCTTCCGGCTCACCGATCATAAATGGGTAAGCGATTGGCAGAAGAACGAAAAATATGCAAATCAGCAGCAGGGCGATGGCACCCCGCCGTTCCGTTTTGGTGTAGTAAAAAAACTCTTTCAGGGCGTTGCTCATAGCGTTGGGATTTTTGAATTGTATTTCTGAGAGGCTCTATTCCATCGTATAAGCCCCCTGTTTACCGGTGTAATGAAAAGGGATGCCTGCGGCTTTTGCTTCCGCAGCCCAGCGCTTTGCCCGCCATGGAGGGTTGGAGCCATCCGCCAGCACAAGCCGGGCTTCCACCTGATTTTGCAAATCTGCTATCGACACTTCAGGGCTATGGCTGAGCAGCACGAAATCTACCTCAGGTGCTGTTGTTGTGCCGGAAAGCTGCGCCGGCTGCTGCAGGACCAGGAATCGTTTGCCGGCAGCCCACCAGAAACCAGCATTGCCAAAGACCTGTCCGGCAGCCTCTCCGTCCGGAGGGTAAACATTTGCTGCTGCTGCTCCGCGCCACCAGCGGTGGTTTTGTGCAGCGTATTCTAATTGCCCCGGCTCCAGCCCGGAAGACCTTACCGTACTCAGTTTGTTGCCGCTGAACACATCCACTGCTGTGGCTTTATAGACATGGTAGACCGTCAGGGCACGCTGCGTAGCCAGCTCCCATTTGCGCCAGGCGTAGCTTCCGGACAGCAGGACAGCCAGCCCGAGCCCTGCCAGTACCCATCTGAACTGCCTAAGCCGGTGGGCAGCGATCCAGCAAGCCAGTATACCATAGAGCAGCACCACTCCGCCGGTACCGACCCATATTCCGTCCAGCAGGCTGCCCGGCAGTTGCTCCAGCGCAAAGATGCCGGCATTGACCAGGTAGATGAGCCCGTATAAGACGGTGCCGGCCAGTGCAGCGCCCCATGCCCAACTGCCCAGCACAAAGAGCAGTATACCGGCCGAAAGGATCAGGCCGGCAGCAGGCACTACGATGAGGCCAGAGAGCAAGAAGTAGAGCGGGAACTGATGGAAATAATAAAGGCTGACCGGCAGCGTGCCGATTTGCGCAGCGATGGAAACGGCTGCCAGCTTCCAGAGGTAGTCGCCTGCCGGGTTCCTGATGTACCAGAGCCGGTAGATGCGCGGCTGAAAATAGACGATACCCAATACAGCGAGGTACGACAGCTGAAAAC
>CAJXXJ010000160.1 GCA_913062745.1 uncultured Phaeodactylibacter sp. | reverse complement strand
TTTTGGCCACCCGGTCTACTTCGGGTAGCGGAATATTCATCACCCGCCCAACATCACGTAGGGAGGATTTGGCAGCCATAGTACCGTAGGTGACGATTTGAGCGACCTGGTTCCGCCCGTATTTATCGATCACATAATCGATTACTTTCTGCCGGCCCTCGTCATCAAAGTCGATATCGATATCCGGCATAGACACCCGCTCCGGGTTGAGGAAGCGCTCAAACAGCAGATCGTATTTGATGGGGTCTACATTGGTAATGCCGATGCAATAGGCTACGGCTGAACCGGCTGCCGAGCCCCGGCCCGGCCCTACGGATACCCCCATCTCGCGGGCGGTGGTCGTAAAGTCCTGTACAATGAGGAAGTAGCCGGGGTAGCCCGACTGCTCAATCACCGAGAGCTCGAAGTCGAGGCGTTCCCGGATTTCCGGGGTGATGGTGCCGTAGCGTTTTTTGGCCCCTTCGTAGGTCAGGTGCCGCAGGTATTCGTCCTGCGTTTTGAACTGCGGGGGCATGGGGAACGCCGGCAGCAGAATGTCCCGTGCCAGGGTGAGTTTCTCAACTTTATCGTATATCTCAATGGTATTGTCCAGAGAAGCGGGCTGATCCTGGAACAGGTCGGCCATTTGCTGCTGCGTCTTGAAGTAGAAGTCGGAGCTGGGGAACTTGAACCGCTTCGCCTCTTCCAGCAAGCTGCCGGTATTGATGCAGAGCAGGATATCGTGCGGCATCCAGTCGTCCTCCTCTACGTAGTGAGAGTCGTTGGTACAAATGACCTTAACGTTGTGCTTTTGCGCCAGCTTGAGCAGCTTTTGGTTGACGTCCTCCTGGCTCATATCGGAGTAGATGGGGTTGCCGTGGCTGTCGCGCCCGATGTCGATATTATCGAGGCCGCGGTGCCGCTGCAGCTCGATGTAGTAGTCCTCTCCAAAGAGATTGAGCCACCACTTAAGTTCCTTTTCGGCTTCCTCATCTTTGCCCTGCAGGAGCAACTGCGGGATGATGGCGCCGATGCAGCAGGAAGTGACGATGAGCCCCTCATGGTATTTTTCCACCAGTTCTTTGTCGATACGCGGAAACTTACTGTAAGCGCCTTCGATGAAACCGAGGGAGCACAGCTTGCTCAGGTTCTCGTACCCTTTCTGGTTCTTGGCCAGCATGAGTTGGTGGTAGCGGTTGTCTTTTTCGCCCTTCGCGCGGGAAAAAGCCTTGATGTGCCGATCGTCCACCAGGTAAAATTCACAGCCGATGATAGGCTTAAGGTCGCGCTTTTCAGCTTCCGCCACAAATTTGAAAGCGCCAAACATGTTGCCGTGGTCCGTAAGGGCTACCCCTTTCTGGCCGTCCTGTGCAGCTTTATCCATCATGGCTCCGATCTCAGAAGCGCCATCGAGCAGGGAATACTGGGTGTGGCAGTGGAGGTGTACGAATTCTGGCATAGCGTATCGGTTTCAGTTTGGTGGTCCGGGATGCTTCTTTTGGAATAACAACTAAAGTACGGCTTTCGGTTGGAGTGGGGAATTTTTTAGGGCGGGAGTTTTCCACAGGAAGAGGTTAACGGATTGCCCCGGGTCCGAACATCGCGGGGCACTCTGCTTTTTTATAGTTAAAACCCCGCTATGAAAAGCGATTTTCAAACCAAATGGATTTTCAATGATGCAGTGGGTATCTTTCTGGGTATCCTGGTTGCATCTGCAATTATTTTCTTCGAGATACAGCTCATCGGGCAGCCGGAAAGCCTTTCTGAAAAGATAGTCAACGTATCGGTGGCACTGATCGGCGGGCTGATCACCGGCAGTATTCTGGCCTGGTTTCAGTACGGCACGTTGCGCAAGCGGTACGCCGGCCTGTCCTGGAAGCGCTGGTGGGGCAACACCGCTCTGGCCTTTACGGCCGGCTGGTTCATTGCCATCATCCCTTCCCTTTCTTTTTCCGGCTCGTACGGCTTTGAGCAAGTTGTGCTCCCCTTCGGCCTGCCCACCTATGCTATGGTGTACGGCTCCATACTGTTGGGCGCAATCATGGGCGCGCTGATCGGCACGGCACAGCGGCTCATTTTGCGTAAGCACCGCGAGCGGGCCCGGCGCTGGATTGGTATGAATATTTTTGGCTGGGCGTTTGGCGCGTTCATCATGACGATGTCTGGCCTGCTGTACCCCGGCACCGAGCTGCTGAATGTCATGCTGATGGTAGCTGGCGTGGGCGGCCTGCTCACAGCCCTGGTACTGGCGGGCATCACCAGCTACTTTTTCCGGTTGCCGAGTGCTGCTTCTTCCGACCACGGGCGGATGCCCCGGTAAGCCTATCCGTTGCGCTGCAAAGTTTCCAGGCTGCTCCGGGTGACCATTTCCCAGGCCCGGTCGAGCTCTTCGCGCTCCGGCCAGTATTCTTTATCGTACCTCCAGATCATTTCCCGGAGCGTATCGAGAAACAGAGCGTAATCTTCCGCTTGTACGCCGACTGCTTTGTGCTGCTCTGCCAACTGGCTCAGGCGCTGGCTCATGGCTGTGGAAACGGAAGGGAACTGCAGCAATCGTTCTACCGCCAGGTCCAGCATCCGGTGCTGGTAGCGCCAGATGCGGTCTTCCGGATAGCCATGCTCGCTCATGCGGGCAGTCCAGGCGCGGTCGAATATCTCCCGGGCGTGCGGTGCTTTTTCCAGATAACTTTCGTAAAAATCAGCATAGAAACCGTCCTCTCGGCGGCAACGGGTGTAGGCGTAGCGCAGTTTTCGGATGAGCGGATACTCCGGGTGCTTTTCCATGGGCTCGCCAGCGGAGGGTATCGCCTGTATTTCATCAATCACTTCCTCCATCCCCAGGAAGCGTTCGCCCGGATCGTAGCTCAGCATACGCCGTATAGCCTGAACGAAACGCGGCGGGCAGAGGGTATCCTGCAGCTCTTCGTCAAGCAGCGTCGGGTCTTCCTCAAATTCCAGCCGCTTCCGCAAAATATCCATTATAGTGCTTCCGCGAAAAAACGGATGGCCGGCAAAGAGCTCGAAGGCAAGCAAGGCAAAGGCATACTGATCGGACAGTTGCGTGGCGCGGTCTGTGTTGATCTGCTCCGGGCTCCAGTACATGGAAAACAGGCGGATGCGCTCGAAAGTCCGCTTCATGTAGGAAGCACGAACCACCTGGAAGGGCGACAAGCGCGGCCCGCGTTTCTTATCCACCAGAATATTGCTGGGCCAGAGGTTGTTGTGGACAAGCCCGTCTGCGTGCCCCTGTTCCAATGCCCGGGCCATGGTGTACAGCATATCTTTGATCTCCCTCAGCTGATAGGGCCAGCCCTTTGCCAGGCGGTCGGACAGCCGCATGCCGTCTACAAATTCGGTGACGATGTAGCGGGGCGGGGCTTCCATGCCTACATCGAGGATACTGATGATGCCATCAAGCCCGGACAGCTGCTGTGCTTTTTCCAGGTCTTCCCGGATGTTTTGCAAATTTTCATCATCAATAACTGACAGGGGCTTGATCACCTTGATGGCTACCCGCTGCGGCGTATCCGTGATGCCGTCTATTTTCTCTGCCTTGTAAATGATGGCATTATCGCCGGAGGACAGGTGCTGCAAATTCTGGTAGCGCGCGGAAAGCTTATGCTCCAGCAGCCGCTGAAACTCAGCTTCGTTTTTAGCCAGGGTAATCTGTACCAGGTCATCTGCTGCTCCTTCTTCCACGACACCCTCTTCTGTCTCCTGAATATGGTCGAGCAAGCGCAGGAGAGACCGCTGAATCTGCTTGCGGCGCATCCGCTCCTCTTCTGCCGGGATGAGCTCGAGCGCTTCCTTTTTCAAATCATTAAATGCGCTCAGGGCAAGGGATACGCTTACCTGATATTCTGTGTAGCGGACCAGAGGGCGGAGCTGTTCAAACAGCTCTTCCATCCGATTCTGCTCAATCAGGTAGCGCAGGTGTTCAACTTTTTCTTTAAGTGCTTTCATGGCGTGAGATCGTTAGAAGAGGTGTGGTAGCATAACCACAGCCGTCCGGCTTTCGATCCAATATAACGCCTTTTTTTGGGGAAGGATTATCCGGGGGAGTGCTTATGCAGCATACTTTTGCAGATAGAAACTGGCGTCTTGCACCGTTTCGATCGCTTCTACTTCTTCTTTGGAAAGATACACGTTGAACCGGCTTTCCAGCTCAGCGATCAGCAGCATCATGTCTACCGCATCGAGGTGGAGGTCTTCCTGCAGTCGGCTGTAAGGATGTATATTGGAAGCCGGCACGTTGAGCCGCCAGCTGATTAAGTCAATAATCCGGCTCTGTACAGCATTAAACACCGGCTGTGATACGGTATGATTTGTCATAGCTATTGTTTGCATTTATTATTTCGATGTAGATAACGAACGTCTTCCCTCATTGGTTGCCTGCCCTTTTTCGATTTCCGTAAAATTTCTTCGCTTCCCGCCATCTTATCGGCCAGCGGCAAAACAGCAGCGCCCGGCGGGCAACTCTTGCCGGCCGGGCGCTTAAAGAAGAGGCATACCGCTGCCGTGTTACAGCTCGTAATTGGGCCCCAGCTCCTCGGATTGCTCTGTGTAAAACTGATCGATGATGTCTACTACTTCGTGCGGCTCGTCCACGATAGGCATCAGGTCAAGGTCGGCCGGGTTGATATTGTGGTGTTGCTCCAGCATAACCTGCCGGATCCATTCCTTCATACCGCTCCAGAAGGAGCTACCGACCAATACGATAGGTACTTTGGTGATTTTGTGGGTCTGCACCAGCGTCAGTACTTCAAAAAGCTCATCCATAGTACCGAAGCCGCCCGGCAGCGCCACAAAGGCCTGAGCGTACTTGACGAACATCACTTTACGGACAAAGAAGTAGCGGAAGTTGAGGTTGGCGTCAGTATCCACATACTGATTGGAGCCCTGCTCGAAGGGCAAATCGATATTCAGGCCAACGGAACGGCCGCCGTAGAGGTGGGCACCTTTATTGCCGGCCTCCATGATGCCGGGGCCGCCGCCGGTGATGACGCCGTAGCCGGCCTCGGTGAGCAGGCGGGCTATATCCACGGCTTTCTTATAGTATTCGTTATCAGGCTTGGTGCGCGCAGAGCCAAAGATAGATACGCAGGGACCCATTTCATTCAGGCTTTCAAAGCCTTCTACAAATTCGGAGATCACCTTGAACATCGTCCAGGAATTCTCTCCCTTCAGCGCGCGCCCCCATTGACGCATCTCGTGTTTTTTGACATGGTTATCAGTCATGGTAATATGCTTTAATCGGGTAAGGGGTTGGTTTTAGACATGCTCCCGCCAGGCATACGCCTTTCCATAAGCGGGCATATAAAGACAAGCTCACCGTGTAAATAGTTCAGCGTCTCAGGCGTTTTGGTAGACCTCGAACTGTTCATCTATAAACTTCATGAGCGCTTCCCGGCTTTCGAAACGCGCGAAAATATCCTTCAGCCGCTGACTCGGGGCAGCACTTGTCGGCATGACGTACTGCTCCACATCCTCAGCACTGATACGCTCCTGACTAAGAATGACCAGCCGTTCGATAGCGTTGCGCAGCTCACGTATATTGCCGGTCCAGTTGACTTCCGCCAGGCGTTCCAGCGCCTTGGGGGCGATAGGTTTTTTAGCCGTACCGTACTCTTTGCAAACTTGGGCGACGAAGTGTTTAGCCAGTTCAGGGATATCTTCCCGGCGGTCGTTGAGCGCCGGGACTTTGATAATGATGACCGCCAGACGGTGGTAGAGGTCTTCGCGGAAGCGCCCGGCTTCGATTTCCTTGCGCAGGTCTTTATTGGTGGCAGCCACCACCCTTACGTCTACATTGATTTCCTTGTCGCCCCCCACCCGGGTGATGCGGTTTTCCTGCAAGGCACGCAGCACTTTGGCCTGCGCGGAGAGGCTCATATCCCCGATTTCGTCCAGGAAGAGGGTGCCGCCGTGTGCCTGCTCAAATTTACCGATGCGCTGCTTATTGGCAGAGGTGAAAGCGCCTTTCTCGTGGCCAAACAGTTCACTTTCAATCAACTCTGAGGGAATCGCCGCGCAGTTGACCTCGACGATAGGCTGATCTGCCCGGGCGCTTTTTTCGTGCAGCCAGCGGGCGACGAGCTCTTTGCCTGTACCGTTGGGGCCGAGGATGAGCACGCGTGCATCCGTGGGGCCTACCCGGTCGATTGTAGCTTTCATCTGCTGCACGCCTTCCGACTCGCCGATGATCTCCTGTACTTTGGAGCGGGAGACTTTTCGCTTCAACAGCTTAGTCTCCGTGACCAGGTTAGATTTATCCATCGCGTTACGGATGGTGATGAGCAGCCGGTTGAGGTCCGGCGGCTTGGAGATGAAGTCGAAAGCGCCTTTCTTCACCGCATCTACGGCCGTGTCGATATTGGCATGTCCGGAAATCATAACGACCGGCGTGTCCGGTGCGAGGATGCGCACACGCTCGAGCGCCTCCATGCCGTCCATTTTGGTCATTTTGATATCCATGATAAGCACGTCGTATTTGTCGCGCTTCAGCTTCACCAGGCATTCCATGCCATCATTGGCTTCGTCTACTTCGTATTTTTCGAATTCCAGGATTTCCCGCAGGGTGCGGCGGATGCTTTGCTCATCGTCAACGATCAGGATCTTGGCCATACTCTAAACCGGTTTTGTTGTGCCCGGGCGCAGCTCACCCGAGGTTTACTGTTTATTCCCCTTCTACGGGAAGCTGTTTGCTCTTGTTGCGGCTTAAAATTAAAACTTTGTGAATATAACTCCGGCACCTCCTGTACAAAGAAACCGGAAATGCTAATCGATCCCTGATTGCTCATGAACAAAACCGGCGATTTGTCATTGATACCTCTGCAATTACGCAAACCTCATTATCGGTATCTGTTCGGTTGGTGTGCCAGGCACTTTTTGGGCTGCAGGCAAACATCACCCCCGATATCTTAGTTTCAAAAGCGAGATTAAAAACACAAAAAAGTCCCATGAAACATCACCCGAAAGTACTCCCTTTGATTGCCGTGCTGGCTACCCTCGGCCTGCTTTTCTCCCCGCTGATTGAAATCCATGCAGAGGGCGAACACACCCGCGACATGACTATCTACGGCCTTACCATTATTGGCGACACCGAAAAACTGCAAGGGCTCAACCTGGCGCAAAACATTCAGCTGTTGGGGCTGGGCGTACTGCTCGTCAGCCTGATTGCCTCCGTTTTTGCCCGGCAAAGAGCGCGGCTTACGGCGCTCGCTATCAGTGTTTTCATCATCAGCATGATCCCGGCCTGGATGATGGTGTACGTAGAGGACATCATCAAAGACCAGGTCGCCGGCACCCTGAGCCACCACTACACCTACGGCATGCTATTCGCCATGGTGGCGCTGTTTTGCATTACCTTCAGCATCGTCAATCTGAGGATATCGCAGCAGGTAGCCGTGTCCCGGCAACAGATTCTGGACGACAACTGGGAGTGAATCGGTTTACTCCCGGTCCAGCTCTTCCTCCAGCCGCTCCATCAGTCGCCCGGAAATACGCAGGAAGTTCATCTCTGTGATGATGCCGATAAGCTCGTCGTTTTGCACTACGGGCAGGCAGCCTATCTTGTTGCTCCGCATGGTCCTCATGGCCTGCACGATAGTGGTATTGGGGGCTACCGTCATGGGGTCCTTGATCATGATGTCCTTGACGCAAGTGGCCAGCTTGCCGTTGAGCTTATGCTGATGGGTGAAGTGCCGCAGCAGCAAGCGGGAAGTAATGAGGCCCACCAGCTTGCCTTTAGAATCTTCCACCGGCATGTAACGAATTTTG
>CAJXXJ010000159.1 GCA_913062745.1 uncultured Phaeodactylibacter sp. | reverse complement strand
CGTTGACAAATAGTGTGCGTTCAAACAGGCCACAACATTTGTCAATGAAGGATTTTGGTTCCCGAAATATGCGTCGGCTTCTCATTGAGCGGAGCCGGTTTTGGGCAAAAATAAAGAAAATTAACCCTACTTTCATAAAGCTAACAAGCCGGGTGATAGTTCGCTCCGGTTTGGGCGGGCTGAACCAAAAAATTAAATTTACAGCGGAACAACCAAAAGAACCTATGAAACGCTTAAACCTACTACTTCTTTTGTTGCTTGCTCTGAGTGCGGTGTCCTGCTCGGATGATCAGCCGCAGGACGGAGAAGCCACAGCCGATGACGCCTCCGGGCAGGTGGAGGAGCAGAAAACCATTCGGTTGTTATCTTACCGGCACTTGCCGGCCGATGACAGCCTTTGGCAGCAACTGAAATCAGAGCAGGGCTATCAGGTAGATGTGGAGCAGGCCAGCCCGCAGGAGATGCTGCAGCGCCTGAAAAACGGCAGCCCGGCAGATGTAGCCATCTTTCCTGATCTGAGAGATGCAGCTGTGGCTAAGCAGGAAGGCTTGCTGCAGTTCCACGGATTGCCGGGCCTGGACAGCTATTACAAGTCCCGGCTGCGGGACGACGAAGGGTATTGGACGGGTTTGTCGCGCCGCTATCCGGTCATCGTGTATAAAACGGAGGCGGAGGAAGCACCAGCTCCTTCTTTTCTTTTTTTGTCGCAGCCGTCGCAGCGGGGCAAAGTGCTGCTGCCTCCGGCAGACGACCCAATCCTGCAGAGCATCGTTGCTGCTATATCGGTGCAGGGCGGGCAGCAGGCGGCACGCAACTGGGTGGAATCTGTCAAGGCCAACGCGGCGCAAGGCAGCCCGGTATCCGGCGGGCGGGAGCGTTTGCTGGCCCTGGCCAACGGTGGGGCTGAATTTACAATTGCGCTGCTGGACGAGTTTGCAGCCCTGCGCAACCCCGGCACTTACGCGGAGCTGCAGCAGGCGGAGCAACTGGAAGCGGTGATGCCTAAAGACGGCGAAGGGGAAACACACTACAACCTGAGCTGTGCTGTGGTGCCGGAGGGCGGCGACTCCCGCAAAGCAGCGGTGCTGATTGAATACCTCTGCAGTCAGAAAGCGCAGGAAACGTACACGGCTGCTTCCTTTCAGTACCCGGCTAATGTCATGGCGCTGCCCTCTGAATTTTTACTGAACTATATGGGCGGTATACGTGATGATGAAGTCAGTGCTGCTACTATCAGTCAGTACCTGCCGGTAGCCCGGGAGCTTCTGCAGGAAGCTGGCTGGCCGCAGTAATGCGAAATTCTGTATATTCCGGCGCCGGCGAGACAGCCCGGCGTGTTTTACTCAGACCATAATTGCAGGAGCAAATGTTTTTCAGGGCGGCCCGCTTGGGGGATAACTCTTTTTTCCGGTACGTATTGACGCTGCTGGCGGTAATCGTCGGCTCCGTTATCGGGCAGATACCTCTGGTATTGCTGATGGCCGACTACGGTGCGATCAGCCTGGAAGGGCTGTATCAGGAAGGCGCGAGCGAGAACTATGTGCTGGCGATGATGCTGCTATCCTTTGCCGGCGGTTTCGGCGGCTTATATTTGGGCGTACGCTATTTTCACCATAAGCCGTTCCGCGCCATTTTCACCGGTCGCAGCCGGCTCGACTGGGACCGTATAGGTTTTGCGTTCTGGCTGTGGCTGGGGCTGACCATCCTTCTGGAAGTAGTCAGTTACTTTTTGGCCCCGGAGGCCTATCGTTGGAACTTTGACCCCCTGGCTTTTCCCGGTTTGGTGCTGGTGTCGCTGCTGCTGTTGCCGGTGCAGACTACTTTTGAAGAGGCGGTCTTCCGGGGCTACCTGATGCAGGGCTTCGGGCTTTGGTTCCGTTACCGCTGGCTGTCGCTGTTGCTGACTTCCGTGCTTTTCGGGGCGCTCCACTTTATGAACCCGGAAATCCTCGAGTTCGGAGCGTTAGTCATGATGGGGTACTACATTGGAGTTGGCGCGGTGCTGGGCATCGCCACGCTTATGGACGAGGGTACGGAATTGGCTATTGGCTTACACGCCGCCACCAATATTTACGGTGCCGTTGTCGTTGGTTATCAGGGCTCTGCACTCCGCACGCCGGCGCTCTTTATGCTGGACGGCCTCAACGCGCCGCTGATGTTGCTGATGACAGCCCTGGCCAGCGCCGCTTTTTTGGTAATCTGTGCACGGCGTTACCGCTGGGGCAACTGGAAGAAGCTTGGGCAACGCATCAGCCCCGCAACAGAATATGTGATTAATGACCAAAACAGAATAGATGAAGATTTATAATGCACTGTTTTTTCTACTCCTTTTCAGCTGGAGTGCCTCCGCTCAGGCCGACCGCTGGCAGCAGCGCGCCCGGTATGAAATGGATATCGACTTTAATGTGAAGAAGCATCAATACGATGGCGAGCAACGGCTGACGTACTACAACAACTCTCCGGATACCCTGGAGCAGGTGTTTTACCATTTGTATTTCAATGCTTTTCAGCCCAACAGCATGATGGACGTGCGCTCGCAGACCATCAAGGATGCGGACCCACGCGTGGGCAACCGGATCGGCAAGCTGAACGAAGATGAAATCGGCTATATGCGGGTGGAATCGCTGAAAGCCGGGGGGCGTCAGGTGAAATTCAAGGAAGTAGGCACTATACTTGAGGTGTCGCTTGGGCAGCCTATTTTGCCGGGCGACAGCGTGCTGTTCGAAATGGAATTCGAGGCGCAGGTGCCTTTGCAGATTCGCCGTTCCGGGCGCGATAATGCAGAAGGTATCGCCTATTCTATGTCGCAGTGGTACCCGAAGATGTGCGAATACGACTATCAGGGCTGGCACGCCAACCCGTACGTCGGCCGGGAGTTTTACGGCATCTGGGGAGATTTTGATGTAAAAATCACCATCGACCGCGATTATATCGTAGGCGGCACAGGCTACCTGCAAAATCCGGAGGAGATTGGCTACGGCTACCTGCCGGAAGAAGAAGTGGACCGCCCGCGCGGTCGCGAGCTGACCTATCACTTCTTTGCGCCCAATGTGCACGACTTTATGTGGGCCGCTGATCCGGATTATACGCACGATACCTTTGAGCGGGAAAACGGCACGGTGATGCACTTTTTCTACCAAAAGAACGAGCGGACGGAAGAAAACTGGGCGCAGTTGCCACGCGTGATGGACGAAGCGTTCAACTACATCAATGAGCACTACGGGGAGTATCCGTATGATCAATATTCCTTCATTCAGGGCGGCGACGGCGGTATGGAGTACCCGATGGGCACGCTGATTACCGGCGAGCGCAGCTTCCCCAGCCTGGTAGGCGTGTCGGTGCACGAACTGATGCATAGCTGGTATCAGATGGTGCTGGGCACAAATGAGAGCCTGTACCCCTGGATGGACGAAGGCTTCACGAGCTGGGCCTCCTCCAATGTGATGAACCACCTGCGGGAGCAGGGCCTCCTGCCGGGCAACGCAGTAGACAACCCGCATCTGGGCACGTTCATGGGGTATGTCAATTTCTCCCAGAGCGGGCTGGAAGAACCGCTGAGCACGCACGCCGACCACTACGTTACAAATTCTGCCTACGGCGTGGCCTCTTACGTGAAAGGCTCGGTATTCGTGGAGCAGCTGAAGCACATTATGGGCGAGCAGGCCTTTAATCGGGGGATGCTGCGCTATTACAATACCTGGAAGTTCAAGCACCCGAATGCCAATGATTTCATCCGGGTGATGGAAAAGCAGTCGGGCCTGGAGCTGGACTGGTACAAGGAGTACTGGGTGAATACCACAGCTACTATCGATTACGCCGTGCAGACGATTGGCGCAGGAGAGGATGGCGCGGAGATTGTGCTGGAGAAGGTTGGCCGCATGCCGATGCCGATCGAAGTAGAGGTAGCTCTGCAGGATAACAGCATCACCCGCTACTATATCCCGCTGCGGATCATGCGTGGGCACAAGCCTCTGCCCGGCATGAAGCTGGCAGAAGACTGGCCCTGGACACATCCCACTTATACGCTGAAGCTGGACGTCCCTCCTTCAGAAATCCGCTCGGTGGTAATCGACCCGGACCGTAAAATGGCGGATATTGATATGGAGAATAATGTCTACAAAACCGAAGCGCAGGAGGAATCCGAGGATTAATCCGTTTCGGTAACGGCGCTAATCAGGTTGGGGTAGTCGGTGATGATGCCGTCTACCCCAAGTTGTAAGAGGGCCTTCATGCTGGTGGTGTCGTTGACGGTCCAGGGTACGATTGTCATGCCGTATTCATGTACGGTATCCACCACCTTAGCGGTCACCATTTTGTAGTAGGGGCTATAGATTTTCGGGGTATAGCCCAGTGCTTCGAGGTTGATCCGTACACCATTGGGGTTGTCGATCAACAAGGCTGTGGTAATGCTGCTGTCCATGCGGTGGAGATGCTGCAACGGGCGCACATCAAAGGATTGGACGGTGCTGCGGCCGGCTATGCCGAGCTCGTGCAACTCATCGAGCACCAGGCGGGCAAAAGCCCTGGCTGTCGGGGATTTGTAGCCGTCGTAGTCCGGCTGTATCTTGATTTCGATATTGTAGAATGGCAGGGGGCGGTTCTGTTCTTTTGCGTAAGCGTCCGACTTTTCCACCACTTCCTGCAGGGTAGGCTTGTAAGCGGGCTGTGCCTGTTGTTCCGGGAAGCGTTCATTGCCCCGGCTGCCGCAGTCGTACTGCCGTACCTGCTCGTAAGGCATCTGAAAGATCAGGAGTTGGTCCTCTTCGGCTTCTGTAACGGGCCGCCCATCCGGATGGCTGCAGATGTGGTGGGACATCCAAGGCTCATGGCTGACTACGAGCTGGCTGTCGGCGCTCACTGCCAAGTCGAGCTCCAGGGTTTTGACCTGGGGGTAATCGAGGGCTTTAAGAAAGGCCGGCACGGTATTTTCCGGCAGCAGTCCGCGGGCTCCGCGGTGGCCCTGCCAGTCGATGGCAGCGGCAGTAGCTTCGGGCATGTCTTTTTGGGTTGAGGGTGCCGAACAGGCACCGAGGGTGATGAGTAAAAAGAAAAGTACCTTTGAGTGGTGCATTTTAATCTGAAATTTAGCGGAAAAGATAGGGAAAAATGAGGTATTTCAATCTACTGATTTTATGGGTTTTCAGCTGTTGTGCAGTAGTAGCGCAAAATAGTATCCCGCGGCTGCAGCAGCTTGACGTGCAGCATTATATTTTCAACCTGGAGCTTTCAGACGAGTCTGATCTCATCAAGGGGGAAGCCGTGGTACGCCTGCGCTACCTTCAGGATGTGGAAGCGCTGCAGCTTGATTTGGTGGGGCCGCAGGGCGATGGCAAGGGG
Organism: uncultured Phaeodactylibacter sp.; assembly: GCA_913062745.1. Lineage (GTDB taxonomy): Bacteria > Bacteroidota > Bacteroidia > Chitinophagales > Saprospiraceae > Phaeodactylibacter. The sequence continues at coordinate 2,457 of CAJXXJ010000159.1, read as the reverse complement.
ATGTCGGTAATTTCAGTATCGGCGGGCGGAGAGCGCCTGGATTTTGAGCAGGACGGTGAAGCGCTGTTGATCCCGGTGAGCGATGCGCTGCGCGGGGATAGTATCTGGTCTTACAGTATCCGTTACGAAGGCATACCAGCGGATGGGCTGATCATCAGTCAGAACAAATACGGCGACCGGACTTTCTTTGGCGACAATTGGCCTAACCGGGCGCATCACTGGCTGCCGTGCGTGGACCACCCGTCTGATAAGGCCACGGTGGAGTTTGTTGTTACCGCGCCGGACCACTATCAGGTAGTAGGCTCCGGGCGGCTGATTGAGGAGCTGAATCTGAGTGAGGAGCGCACGCTGACGCACTGGCGCGAGTCGGTACCCATCCCTACCAAAGTGGCGGTCATCGGGGCTGCGCGCTTTGCGGTCCGTCAGGCCGGTGAAGTGGAAGAGGTGCCGGTCAGTAGCTGGGTGTACCCGGACGACCGCAGCCGGGGCTACCATGACTATCAGCAGGCGCTGCAGGTACTGGCGTTTTTTATGGAAGCGATTGGGCCTTATCCATACGAGAAACTGGCTAATGTACAGTCGAAGACGCGCTACGGCGGAATGGAGAACGCGAGCAACATTTTTTACTTTGAAAACTCGGTGACCGGTGGTCGGGACCACGAGGATTTAATAGCGCACGAGGTGGCGCATCAGTGGTTTGGCAACAGCGTGACGGAAGGCAACTGGCACCACATCTGGCTAAGTGAGGGTTTTGCTACCTACGGCGCAAATCTTTACATCGAGCACGCCTACGGCCGGGATGAGATGGCGAAGCGGCTGATCACGGAGCGGCAGCGTGTTTTCCAGTTTCACGGCCGTTCGCCCCGCCCGGTAATTGATACCACAGTCACCGACTGGAATCAGCTGCTGAACCCGAATTCCTATCAGAAGGGGGGCTGGGTGCTGCATATGCTGCGCCGCAAGGTGGGGGAAGTTGCCTTTTGGAAGGGGCTGCGCTTATACTACGAGCGCTTTCGGGATGGCAATGCGCTGACGCCGGATTTCCGTAAGGTAATGGAGGAAACGAGCGGGCAGGATTTGGAAGGCTTCTTTGACCAATGGCTGTACCATCCCGGCTATCCGGAGCTGGAGATACGCTGGCGGCACGAAGGGGGGCTGTTGGAGCTGGGCCTCCGGCAGGTGCAGCCGGGCATTTGGTACGAATTCCCGCTGGACATCCGCGTGGAATCTCCCGAGGGGGAAATGCTGGATTACCGGCTGGAAGTCGGGCAGGCGCAGCAGACATTCCCGTTGCCGTGTACGTTCCGCCCGGAGCGCATTCGGCTGGACCCGGATACCTGGCTATTGTTTCAGGCGGACATTGCGCCCTCCGGCCGTTGATTTATTCGATGATGGGCTTGCCGATGTAGACTTTGATTTCCGGCGAAAGCCGTACTTTGATTTTTACCACGAGGGGGTTATTGAGGTCGCCGTAGGTGCGCCGGTGCAGGTTGTAAGTAGTGCGCACGGCGTTAAATACGGAGGTGAGGGCGGCGTTGGGTTTTACTTCTTTAAGGATTTCATCGAGGCGCTCGGGGCGGAAGTCCTCGTGTTGGCCGACGAGTTCTGCTTCGAGCGCAGGGCTGAGCGCTACGCTGATGGCGAAGCTGGTGAGGCGCAGGCCGTAGAGCTCTAGTTTAGGAAATACCTGGAGCCATTCTTCGATTAGCTGGAAGCTTTTTTCTTTAGCGCCTTCTCCGAACTGGGAGGCTTGGTGCTTTAGGGCGTCGGTGGCTTCGTTGAGGGCTTGCTTGAGTTTGTCTAGCATGTTGGTGTGCAGTGGGTGAGGGGGTAAGTTACGATTTGGGGCGGGGATTTGCAATGGGGGTGGTTCGTAGTTGGAAACTACGGGCAGCGGGGCTTTGTGGTTGGAAACTACGGACAGGGTTAGCGGATGGCTTTGATGTAGGCGAGGAGCTCATCGAGTTCTTTGGGGGGGATGACTTCCTTTTTGAAAGCGGGCATAGCGCCGAAGCCGGCCCGGATTTGCCAGCGGATCATGAAACCGGGGAGCGGTTTATTGAGGATAGCGGGGCCGAGGCCGGCGGCACCGCCGGGGTGGCAGGCGTTGCAGTAGTTCATGAAGACGACTTCGCCGCGTTCGGCTTCTGCGGAAGGGCGTGCCTCGGGCTCAGTGACGGTAGGAGCCTGTCGGGGGCTGCCGCAGGCGTAAGGAAGCAGGAAAAGCAGTGTGGCGATGGTGGCAGGTGTGAAGTATTTCATGGTATCGTGTTTGGTGGTGCGGAGGGCTTATTCTTTGGTAATGCGCCAGATGACGCCGGTATTCTTTTGCGGTTGTGGGCCGGTATCTTCGCCGGTGAGGACGATGCCAAAGTCGGTGATGTAGAGGGCATCGCCCTGCGGGCTGAACTGTACGGAGACAGGGCGTTCAAGGCCGCCGGTGCGCGGTTCGAGGAG
>CAJXXJ010000158.1 GCA_913062745.1 uncultured Phaeodactylibacter sp. | reverse complement strand
TCATCTTATTCCTGGCAGGTGGATTGGAAACGGTTCAGCGAGATCGCTGAGAAGGCGCTCAGGTCAGCAAAGCGGGACTGAAAGCAGAAATACTCGGGTATGTCCTGACGGCTGGCTCGCCAGTAACCAATGTACTTGCGTTGCTATCAAGATGTTTCTAGTAGGCACCCTATTGACGTGTTCGCCGTATTCAGGCCCGATTTGACGACATTTGTTATCGCCTCGCGGCGGGTTTCTGGGCAACGCACGGGAATATTTAAGAGTAACCGCTCTAGGCTCTTAATCGCCGTAATTAAAGATTACTTGAAAGATACCTGCCGCCTCGCGCGCTGACTTCAATCCCAAGTAACGCTGCCCACCAGACGTGGTGGAGACAAGGCCTTGACTCAACCGTGACCTGGAGTCGCGGCGCGGACAACACCCACACCTTCAATTTTATGGCGACGGACCCGTCTCGCTGCATCGCCCCGTCTTCTAGAGGGAACAATTTGTGATTGACAGCCTTTCCATCAACCCAATCAACGGAATGCGCTATGCGCTGCCGGAAGACTTGAGTGATCGGGAGCGCATCAACGCTTTTACGGCTCGGCACCCGCAAAGCCCGGCGTCATTTCAGCCAGCGCCTCCGGGTTGACATCGTCAGCGGTTTTGATCGTCTTCAGGTGCACCCCAAAGATCGCCCGGCGGCCTTTCAGGTCCGGACGGTCGATGCCGATCTGACGGTCAAAGCGGCCCGGGCGCAGCAAAGCGGTATCGAGCACATCCGGCCGGTTGGTAGCAGCCATGAGGATAACGCCTTTATCGGTACTGAAACCATCCATTTCCACAAGCAGCTGGTTGAGCGTGTTTTCCCGCTCATCGTTGCCGCCCTGCATATTGCCCTTGCCCCGGGCACGGCCAATAGCGTCGATCTCATCGATGAAAATGATGCAGGGTGCTTTTTCCCGTGCCTGTTTGAACAGGTCGCGAACCCGGGAGGCACCAACGCCCACGAACATTTCCACGAAATCAGATCCGGAGATGGAGAAGAAAGGCACGCCTGCTTCCCCGGCTACGGCTTTCGCCAAAAGCGTTTTACCAGTACCCGGAGGGCCTACCAGCAGTACCCCTTTCGGGATTTTGCCGCCCAGCGCGGTGTATTTTTTAGGATTTTTCAGGAAGTCGACCACTTCCATCACTTCTTCTTTGGCTTCGTCCAGCCCGGCCACATCCTGAAAGGTGACGTTGACCTTGCTGTTTTGGTCGAACAGGGTAGCCTTTGATTTTCCGATATTGAAAATCTGAGCGCCCGGCCCGCCGGCACCGCCGCTCACACGGCGCATGATGAATATCCAGATAGCGACGACGATGATAATAGGGAGGACCCAGCCCAGCAGAGGTGCGAGCCAGTTGGTCTCTGTATCATAGTTCGGGCTAATCTGATTGTCGCTCGGGATTTTAGCTTCTTCCTGTATTTCGCTCAGCCAGTCTTCGAAAGACTCCACAGAGCCAATTTGCCGCCAGTATTGGTAGCGGTCTCCGCTCAGTGAATTGCGGCGCTCAGCATCCTTGTAGAACTCCGGTTTGGCTTCCAGCGCACTGGGCTTGATGTAGATCAGCGCCCGGTCTTTGTTCACCACGGTGATTTTCTCTACATCCTGCTCCACAATCATCTCTTCCAGCTTATTGCGCTCGATTTGCTCCTGCGAGCCTTCCGCCATACCGAGGAAGTTGAGCCCGAGGAGGAAGAGCGCAATAATGCCATAAATCCAATAGCTGTTGAATTTCGGCCCGCCTGGCTTTTTATCTTCCTTCTTCTTGTTGTTTTCCATTAATCAAACCGCTTTTGTACCTGTTGATCTCCGGCTTGTCGCAGCCGGATGACTATTGTGCGGAGTGCTGTATTCCAAGCGCCCCTGCACCCTGGAAAGGCTTTTGCAGCCTATCAGGCTTATCAGAAAATGGCGAAACGCCTAAAGTGTTCAATGGCATACCAAAGTATGACATTTCATCGATCTGGCCGATGCATGGTGGTTTGCACCCGGGCAAACACAGAAAGTTAACGCCGCAGCGTTTATTTCGTTGCCAATTTTCGGCCAAGAGTACGACAAGAGCTACAAACTCTGGTATTGCGTCACCTTAGCGTCGCTCCAGAGGTTTTCCAGTTCGTAGAATGACCGCTTTTCCTTGTGGAAGACATGCGCTACGGTGTGGAAGTAGTCCAGGCAGATCCACAGTGCAGCACGCTCGCCCTCTACGTGGCTGGCGAATGTCTGTGCTTCCTGCTTGAGCCTTTTTTGTATGTTGTCGGAGATTGCTTTGACCTGCGTGTTGGAATCGCCTTCACACACAATAAAGTAGTCGGTCGGGGCATCATCGAGGTGGCGCATGTCCAGCTTGAGGATGTTTTTCCCTTTTATGTCCAGAATACTTTCAATGATCAATGCATTTAACGCTTCGGTGGTAAGGTGGCGCTGTTGTACTTTGGCTTGTGAATTCAAATTCAGATTTTGTTAGTTTTGCTAATTGATAAAATAACGGGCGCACACGCATTTGCATTTTGCGGCGCCTGCTTTCTTAAAGAAGGTATTTGCCTCGCCTTGTCTAACAAATAAAATTACCAAATAATTTGCCAATGCGTAATAAAAACACCCTTTTTATTGGAAAGGTTGTTCACGCTTTCGAGCAGCTTCCCTCAACTAATCTGTACGCACAGGAGCTTCTATCAAAAAGCGCTCCAAGTGAGGGAACTGCCATAACGGCAGCATATCAGACAGCAGGGCGTGGTCAGCTTGGCAGTAGCTGGAGCAGCGAAGCGGGCAGCAGCCTGTTAATGAGCGTCATCTTTTATCCGCACTTTTTGTCACCCCGGCAGCAGCACTGGCTCAATATGCTGGCTGCTTTGGCCATTCGGGACGCCGTTCAGGCTTTTGTTTCTGCTCCGGTTTTGATCAAATGGCCCAATGATATTTATCTGCAGGGGAAAAAGGCAGCAGGGATTTTGCTGCAAAACAGCATTTCCAGCCAGCGCATACAGCACTGCATCGCCGGGCTGGGCATCAACGTCAATCAGCAAGAGTTTCCGGAAAGTTTACCACAGGCCACCTCTCTATACCTGGCAGAAGGGCATCCGCAGTCGGTTGCTGAGCTGCAGCAGGCTGTATTTGAAAAACTGGAGCAGTACTACCTGCGGCTGAAGGGGCACCCCAGCCGGGGCTGGCTGCAGGAAGCTTACTACGGCCATCTGCTGGGCTATCAGGAAATTCAGCATTATCAGGAGCCGGGCGGCGATCCCTTCCCGGCCCGGCTGCTGGGGCTGGACGAGCACGGGCGCCTGTTGTTGCAGTCCGGCGGACAGGTCAAAGCCTATGGCATCAAGGAAATTGCCCGCCTGCCCTGAGTGGCCCACAACAATAAGCGCCCAAAAAGAATTAGTTACAGTGAAAGCTGCACTAATGCAGCCCAAAATTGTGACATGAACGTACACCTGATTACGATAGGAGATGAAATCCTGATCGGACAAATTATTGACACCAACTCTGCATGGATGGGCCGGGAGCTTAATTACCACGGCATCCGCATCAACGGTATCTCCACGGTAGGCGATGACGAAGCAGACATAGAATACGCCCTGAGCCACGGCTTGCGAGAGGCCGATGCAGTGCTGATGACCGGTGGGCTGGGGCCGACTAAAGACGACATTACGAAGAAGGTGCTGGCGCAGTTCGTCGGTACGGAGCTTCGCCTTCACGAGCCTACTTTCGAGCGCATACAACGGTTTTTCGAGCGCTTGGGGCGTAAAACTACAGAAGCACACCGCCTGCAATCCTACCTTCCTGCATCTTCAGAGGTGCTGGTCAACCGTATGGGGACTGCTCCCGGCATGTGGCTGGAGCACGAAGGCAAGGTCATCGTATCTATGCCTGGCGTGCCCTACGAGATGGAATACCTGATGGAGCATGAAGTCATTCCACGGCTTAAGAAGCGCTACCGCCCGACGCCAATCGTGCATCAGACCTTACTGACAGCTGGCATCGGGGAGTCGCATATTGCCGAGCGCATAGCAGACCTGGAAGAGGCGTTGCCGCCGCACATCAAGCTTGCTTATCTGCCCAATCTGGGGCAGGTGCGGCTCAGGCTCAGCGCCCGGGGATTGGACGAAGCGCAGCTGCAACGGGAGCTGGAGCAGGAAATGCAAAAAATCAGAAACCGCTTGTCGGATATTGTCTTCGGGCAGGGCACCGAGCGGCTGGAGGAGGTGGTCGGGCGTCAGTTAAAGGAGCAGGGCCTGCAGCTTTGTACGGCAGAAAGCTGTACCGGCGGCTACCTGTCGCATCTGATAACAAGTGTGCCGGGTTCTTCAGCCTACTTTAAAGGAGGTATCATCGCTTACAGTAATGAGCTGAAAATGAATGAGCTGGGCGTACATAGCGCCACTTTGGAGGAGCACGGTGCAGTAAGCGAAGCTACCGTCCGCGAAATGGCAGAGGGCGCGCGGCAGCGCTACGGCACGGATATTGCGATAGCGGTATCCGGCATTGCCGGCCCCGGGGGAGGCAGCGAAGAGAAACCGGTAGGCACGATCTGGATGGCCGTCAGCACACCGCAGTTTACCGAGGCCTTTTTGCTTAAAGCAGGAAAAGACCGCCTGAAGAACATACAGTACGCCGGCAGCCATGGCCTGAATTTCATTCGGCGCATGCTGGTGCGGCAGACTGCCGAAGCGGAGTAAAAAAGCAGGGGGATGACATGCCTCATTTGTTTTAAGGCTAGAAAACGGCTAATTTTGCAGACTGGAAAGCGCAGGGCGCGCGGCCCGTACCGGCCAGCCAAATGATATCAACCAAATTAAAAAAGAAAGTAACGTAGTCTATGGCTCAAGTAGAACTAATCATGCCCAAGATGGGGGAAAGCATAATGGAAGCTACCATCTTGAAGTGGGTGAAAAACGTGGGGGACACCGTAGAGGAAGACGAAACCATTTTGGAAATCGCTACCGATAAGGTAGACTCCGAAGTGCCGTCTCCGGTAGATGGTACCATCAAAGAGGTGTATTTTCAGGAAGACGAAACCGTGGAGGTCGGCAAGGTGATCGCCCTCATCGCGACGGAAGGGGAGGAGGCAACGCCTCAGGCCAGCCCGAGCGTGAAGGAGTCTTCTGAAGAGGCCCCCAGCCATTCCGATAACGGAAGCGAGCCACAGCCTACTTCCCGGCCGCCGGCGCCCGAACCGGAGCCGGCAGTAGCCGAAGCTTCGGCAGAGCCGCAGCGCACCGGCAGCGGCAACCGCTTTTATTCTCCGCTCGTCCGCACTATAGCGGAAAAAGAGAACATCAGCATGCAAGAGCTGGAGCAAATCGATGGCAGCGGCCTGCAGGGGCGCGTCACAAAGAAAGATATTCTGGCCTACGTGGAGCAACGCGGGCAGCAACAGCCGCAGCCCAAGACCGAACCGGTAAAGAAAGCACAGCCGGCCCGGCAGCCACAGCAGGCTCCGGCACCTTCCGCCACCGCAAACGGCAATACGGAAATCATTGAGATGGACCGCATGCGCAAGCTCATCTCAGAGCATATGGTGAACTCCAAGCGCACTTCTCCGCATGTCACATCTTTTGTAGAAGTGGATGTAACTAATATTGTAAACTGGCGTAACAGAGTTAAGAAGCGTTTTCAGGAAGAGCATGGCGAAAAAATTACCTTTACGCCTATCTTTATGGAAGCTGTAGCCCGGGCTATCCGAGACTTCCCGATGATTAATATTTCTGTGGAAGGACAGACGATGATCCGGAAAAAAGACGTCAATATCGGTATGGCTGCAGCCCTGCCTTCCGGCAACCTCATCGTACCGGTGATCAAAAATGCAGACCACCTGAACCTGATGGGATTGACGAAAAAGGTGAACGACCTGGCGCGCAGAGCCCGCGAGAACAAGCTCAGTGCGGATGAAATACAGGGCGGCACCTTTACGTTGACCAACGTAGGTACATTCGGCAACGTCATGGGTACCCCTATCATCAATCAGCCACAGGTAGCTATTCTGGCAGTAGGCGCTATCCGCAAAAAGCCGGCTGTGGTAGAAACAGCCTACGGTGATTTGGTAGCTGTGCGCCATATGATGTATCTTTCGCTATCCTATGACCACCGCGTCGTGGATGGATATCTGGGCGGAAGCTTCCTGCGCCGCGTAGGCGATTATCTGGAAGATTTCGACCACGAACAAACGATTTGATAGGTAACTAAGAAATACGCAGCCCGGGTCGTTCGCCCCGCCCGGGCTGTCCTTCACCACTCAACTGTGAATACTGTAGCAGCTGAGCATTTGACGATAGCACGACCACTGACACGCACTGCTATACCGCTTAAATTCCCAACAAATTACACGAAGCCGATGACCCTCGGCTGTGTAGGCGAAAAATACCGGGCGTCATGAGAAACTTGCTAACCCTTGTGTTTATAGGCATATTCCTTTTGCCCCTGCACGGGCAGGATTACAAAAAAGAGGAGGCGAAAGCCTACTTTTTCAATCAGCACTATGCAGATGCGCTGGCCGTACTCAATGGTACCCCTGAGCTGGTGCGTAACGATGAGGAAGCGCAGTTTATCATGGCCGTCTGTCACTATCAGCTCAATGACCTCGATGCTGCACAGCCCTTGCTCAACAGCCTTATTGAGGGCAGCCGTTCTCCCTACCCCGAGTGTTGGCTTTATATGGGAAAGATTTACCACGCTATGCATCAGTTTGACGAGGCAGCCTCCTACTATAAGGGGTATCTCCGCCGGCTGAAGCCTAACCACCCCAAGCGCCGTATGGTGTACGATGCCATCCGCCGCTGTGCCACCGGTATGCGCATGCAGTACCAAAAAGGGGAAGTAGCAGTGGAAAACCTTGGCCGCCGCGTGAACACAGATGGGGATGAGTTTGCCCCGATCATCAGCCCCAATTTTAGCAATAAGCTATATTTTTCCGCCATCCGCGAAGGTAATAATGGCGGTGCACGCGATGAAAACGGCATGCCGGACAGCCGTATGGGCCGGCATTACAGCGATATGTTCACCTGCCGTGGCGCAGCCGGCGGCGGCAACTGGCAGGAAGCCGAGCCCATGCATTTTCTGCTTAACAGCCCCCGGCATGATGTACTGCTCGACTTTAGCGCCGATGGCTCGGTGCTCTACTACTTCCGCGGGTGGTCGCCTGATCAGGGGCAAATTTACGTCGACACCTTCCGCCAAAATGACAACCGGCGGCTAAGCTCGGACCCCTACCCGGGCCCGGTATCCGCCAGCCTGGGAGATTTCTCCCCCTACTTCGTCAATGACACGGCGGTGTACTTTGCCAGCCGCCGCCCGGATGGTTTCGGAGGGCTCGACATTTACTACAGTGCACTGCGCGAAGGCCAATGGACAGAGCCGGAGAACCTGGGGCCAGGTATCAATTCGCCTTACGACGAAACCACGCCCTTTCTGGCGCGGGACGGCATCACGCTATATTACAGTACCAACCATCCAGACTACAGCATAGGCGGTTTAGATATTGTTAAGTCGGTGTTTAACCAGCACTCTCAATTGTGGACTTCTCCGGAGATACTGCCCACGCCGGTCAATTCCGCAGGAGATGATGCCTACTTCCGGATTTCAAAGGATGGCTTTACCGCCTACTTTTCCTCCACCCGCAAAGATGGCTATGGCCAGCGCGACCTTTATGCAGCCTACTTCAATAACTTCCTGCCGGAAATGGAGCTGCCGGTGGTGGCTGCCAGCTACGAAAGCATCCCCAGCCGGCGCGTAGAGCCCAATATCAATCCGGAGGGCAATAATTTTGCCGCTCAACCGGAAGCCAGGGAGGTAGAGCCGGTAGT
>CAJXXJ010000157.1 GCA_913062745.1 uncultured Phaeodactylibacter sp. | reverse complement strand
GATGAGTGAGGGAAAAAGAGCCCTTCAAAATGCTTAAAAATTTATTACACAGTGTACTAGAATTTCATCAACCCATACACAGCAATGCCCGCAGCCATTGCTACGTTCATAGAGGTATTGACGCCGCGCATCGGCAGGTGTACGCAGGCCGTGCAAAGCTGAAGGACTGTATCCGGTATGCCGTGTGCCTCCTGCCCAAGGACGAGCACGGTGCCCGGCGGGGCATCAAAGGTGTAATACGGCTGGCTATCCGCCGTAATTTCCAGGCCCACCATCGTTTTTTCCTGGCTCAGCTGCTGCAACTGTGGGAAGTCGAGCACGGTATGAGGCACATAGTCAACGGTAGAACGGGAAACACGCTTTAATTTTTTGGCATTGAGCTGTTCCGGCCAGCCGTAAAAATACAGATGCTCGATCCGGGCAGCGTCTGCCAGGCGGAACAAAGCCCCTATGTTCCGCACGTCGGTCAACCCGGCAGCCAGCAGGCTCAGGGGGTAGCGGTTGGCCTGAATGCGCTCCAAATAGGCGTTCAGGTCTTCCGGGCGTTCATCCCGGAAGCCCAATTGCCGTTCTTCTTCTGGCATACACACTAAAAGTTAGGGCACTTGACCGAAGTTCTCCAGGTAGCCGGATGCGTGTAAATGAAACTCATTTCGAAAGCGCCACGGGCGTTATTGGCGGTAGCCAGCACAGAAGTGGTCACATCGTAGCTCAGCCCGATATTCCAGCGCTCCATCTCCAGTACGGTGGTTACTACAATAGCATCCATGCCCATTTGATCCAGCTGATTGGTTATGTGCGCCCAGCCTCCGGCACGTATGGCCACCTCCCGCCAGTCGCGGTTCGAATAGCGGAAATTAGCGCCAGCCGTGATACTCAGGTGCTCTCCCTGCCCCATCACCGCAGCGGCAGGCAGCAGGCTCAGCTCCCGGGTGATCGGCACTTCGCCACCGGCCTGCCCTACCCAGCGGGAATCCAGCTGCGCATCGCCCGTTTCCAAAAAGGTGATACTCGGGCTGTTGATATGGTGCAGCGCACCGCCGAAGTAAAGGCTGAGGTTATCATCAAAGAGGATGTACCACAGCAGCCCGGCGTTGAAGTCCAAAAATACATCTGTATTGAGGGGGTCGGAAAACCCTTCGCCGTTGGGTGCACCGAAATCAATCGTGCCATTCGTGCCGTCAAATTGCTCCGAAAACCACAAGCGCTGCCAGTTGAGCCCATGCTGCCCGAAACCAATCTGCGCACCGGCTATCAGGTATTGCGTATAGGGCGTATAGCGCGAGCCGCCCAGCTGCTTGAGGAAGGAAACGCCCAGATTAGCTTTGGTACGGTTGAAATTAGCCTGCCCGACCTGATCCCGCATCGCGCTCAGCCCCAAGCCAATATAATCGTCATTTTGCATCCGAAGCCGCATGTCAGCGCTTGCTGCGATGGTCCGGTACGGATTGTTGTCCAGTATAGCCGGATACAGTTCGCGGTAGTTGGCTACCACCCGGTAGCGGCCCTCGAATAAGCCGATCATGGCCGGGTTCATCTCCAGGGGAGCGGCATAGAATTGTGAAAAGCGGGGATCCTGCGCCTGCAGCGAGTAGGTGCTCATCAGCGCCAGCGCAAATAGAAGAGTGGTAAATGTAGTTCGCATAATCAATATTTTGGGTGCCGCCGGTATCAGCCCGGCGGCAGATGCTGTTCAATATTTTTATCGGATCAGGGTGGTCTGACCGCGGAATATCTCTTCCCGGCCGTCTTCAAATGCAGCCTCTACGGTCCAGATATAGACGCCCGGCGCTACGGGCTGCCCGCGGAAGGTACCATCCCATCCGGCGGCGGCATCGTTCACCTGAAAATCAGTTTGTTGATAGATCAGCTCGCCCCAGCGGTCGAATACCTGGAAACGGAGCACCTGCGTGGGCGCCATACCGTGTACGATGAGGCGGTCATTGGCACCATCACCGTTGGGCGTAAAGCCGGTCGGTACTTCCACTATGCGCTTTTTATTGACGATTATCCGGAGCATATCGCTCGCTTCACAACCGCGCTCATCCTCTGCAAACAGTTTGTAGAGAATCGAAAAGTCCGGGCTGGCAACTGTTCGGGGGCAATTGATACAACTCAGCGTCCCCTCGTAGGGAGCCTGCCAGGTATACGTTACATTGCCTACCGCGTTTTGGGTGATGGCTTCCAAAAGGAGGCTGTCGCCCAGATTGATTTCGTACAAATCCTCCCCGGCATCAACGGTGAAAAGCGGCGGATCAGCCAGCACTGCAGAAGCCGAAGAGGTACAACCGGAACCATCGCGCACGTACACCTGATAGTTGCCGGCGGGAAGCCCGACCAGGGAGTTAGAGACGGCAAAGAAATCATTGTCCAGGCTATAGCGGTACGGTGGCGTCCCGCCCATCACATCTACGGTTATACGCCCGTTGCGGGAGCCGTTGCAAACCGGGTCTTCCGTTTCCAGCGTCAGGATGACGGGCTCCGGCTCTTCCACCGCAGCTTCAGCGATGAGCTCACAGCCGTTGGCATCCGTAAGCGTAAGGCCGTAGCCGCCGGCAGTCAGGCCGGCAGCAGTAGCGCCGGTACTGCCATCTGACCACGCGAAGCTGTAGCCCGGGCTGCCGCCACGCGGTGTGGCGGTAATGATGCCGTTTTGCTCCCCAAAGCAGTCGTTATCCGTGATTTCCAGATCGACATTCAGCTGTGGGGGCTGCGGCAATTGCAGGCTCGCACTGCCCTGACAATTATTGACATCTGTTACGGTCAGGCTGTAAATGCCGGCCTCGAGCCCGCTGATGGTATCGCTTGTAGCGCCAGTGCTCCATTCAAAGCTGAAGGGCGGATTATCTCCGATGATATTGCCCGGGAATAACTGCCCGTCAGAGCCGCCAAAGCAGCTGACGCTGTCCGCTGCCAGCGTCACATCCACCGGCGGCGGGTCAGGCAGGAGCCGCTCCCGCACCCTTACGCAACCCTGCCCGTCACTAACCGTTACCGAGTACGTGACTCCGCCCTCCAGATTGTCGGCAGTGGGCCCTGTGTCGCCGGTACTCCAGCTAATGCTAAAGTCTTCGATAGAGTTGCCGTTGCCGCCGGAAATCTGATTGATGCCCAGGCGGCCATCTTCAAATCCGGCGCAGGAAGGCGGGTTGGTGATAATCAGGAAACTAATTTGCTCCAGGTCTTCCGGGATGATTTCCGCTACCGCCGTACAGCCGTTCTCATCCGTCACGGTAACGGTGTAAGGGATAGAATCCAGGCCTGAAACGGCTGCAGCAGTTGAGCCATTACTCCACTCGTAGAGGTAGCTTCCGGCACCGCCGCTGGCTGTTGCCAGTGCAGCGTTGCCCTGCTCTCCGAAGCAGCCCTGTTCGGTCTGTTCCACCAGCAGAGTGATACTGTCGGCAGGCTGCTGAAGCGTCGTGCTGGTTTCCAGCGTGCAGCCATTGGCGTCGGTGACGGTGAGGCCGACAGTGCCGGCTGAGAGGTTTTCTGCTAAAGGCTGCGTAGCGCCGCTCTCCCAGTTGTAGCTGTAGGGGGCAATACCACCGCTTACATCCACTTCTGAGGTACCATCGCTGCCGCCCCGGCAGTTGACATCCGTATTGCTGAACGCAGCAGACAGCGGTTCAGGCTCGCTCACCGGGCTGCTTTCCACCAGGGTGCAGCCGTTGCCATCCGTTACCGTCACGGTGTAAGTACCGGCAGCGAGCATCGTTGCCTGTGCTCCGATTTGCGAAAGCGGATCATCCCACTGATAGGTGTAGCCGCCCTGCCCACCGGAGACTTCTGCCGTAAGGCTGCCATCCGAACCACCATTACAGCTTACCGGGTCGGCCACAAAACCCTCCAGCACCAGTGGGTTGGGAGCTTGCAGCATTTCGCAGCGCTCTGCTACACAGCCGTTGGCGTCGGTTACGGTGACGCAGTATTCGCCGGCAGGCAGGGCGCTGATGCTTTCGGCAGCGGCACCGGTGCTCCAGCTGAAGCTGTAGGGCGGCGTACCGCCATCCGGGCTGACCGAAAGGCTGCCATCAGTGGCATCATTGCAGGTGGGTGCTATGATTTGCAGGCCGAGGGTCAGTTCCTGAGGCTGATTAATGGTGATCTCATCTGTTGATTCACAGCCGTTGCTGTCTACGACGGTCAGGCTGTAGGTAGCGGCGCCGAGGTTTTCAGCGGTGGGGCTGTCGAGGGCTGCGTCGTGGCTCCAGTTGTATTCGAAGGGGCCGCTGCCGCCCTGTACGTTGGCCTGTATGATGCCTTCCTCATTTCCAAAGCAGCTGATGAGCTGCTGCACCTGTAGGCCGAGCTGCAGCGGATCGGGCTCCAGGATGTCGAAGCCCAGCGTATCGGTACAGCCCTCCGTGTCGAGCACGGTGAGCAGATAGTTGCCGGCGGGCAGACTGCCGAAGGTGCCGTTGTTCTGTGCCATTCCTCCGTTTAATGCAAACTCGTAAGGAGGCACCCCACCATCTGCCGCTACCGTAATAGCGCCGTCTTCCGCGCCAAAGCAGCTGATGGGCGACAGGCTTTCCTGCGTAATCGAAAGCGCACAGGAATTGAGCGTACAGCTTGCCGTACCTATGGCCAGCCCGCAATCCAGCTGCGCGCCTCCGGTGAAGACCCGGACCTGCAGGGTGACTTCGTCGCCGTTGGAGAGGTTGTCGACGGTGAAGGTGGTGCCGCTCACGGGGCCCGTCCAGCCTTCTTCCACGCCATTGAGGATGATGTTGACTTCGTAATTGGTGAAGTCGCCCACCGTACTCCAGTCGAATATGATGCTTGACACATCGTCGCTCAGGCACTCTACCTGCGGAGCAGGAATGTCAGAGACTACTCCTACAACCACCGTATCGGCAAAACTACAGCCATAGCTGTCCAGCGCATCTACCCTAAAGGTGGTGGTACTGGCCGGAGTAACGATGGGGTCAGGGCAGGCAGTACAGCTAAGGCCGGCTCCCGTCCAGGTATAGTTGATTTCATTCTCCGAGGCAAAAGTGATAGACCACGAAATAAACTCGCCTACATCCGCCGGGGAGCCAAAAGCGTCCGTTGCGATAATTTCCCACTCGCCGTTTATCGGGCTGTTTTGCAGGTCTGCCCAGTCGCCCTCCGGCTGATACTCGCCGGCGAAGGGGCCAGTGCCGGCAGTTATGGGCGTCACCGCGGCGGGCGTAAAGCAGGTATTCCTGAAGTCGTCTGAGCCGCCGCCGTTATTTGAGCTGAGCTCCAGCTGCTGCCCGTCCGGCGCTTCCAGGCGGAGGACCAGGTCGCTGTTCCAGGTGGTCTCTATGTTGACGCAGACGGACTGTATTTGCGATTCCGGGTCCGTCAGCGTGGCCGGCACGACGCTGTTGACCTCTATGCCACTGCGGAAAGGGTTAGCTGGTGGGTGGTTGGTAGCTTCAAAGAACGCCCGCGGTTCGTCCACAAAGGTCGCATCAGCGGTTGCAGCCTGTGTGTCGCCGGCATCAAAGGCAACGGTCTCCCCTTCACAAATCAGCGTGTCCGTCAGTTCGGCGATATTATCTACACAGGTGTAACAGTCCGGGTGAGAGGCAGGCAGGACACGCTGCGCGATCAGGGTATCGGATACGCAGCCAAACTCATCTTCCGCGACAAGCCGGTAGCTCAGGTTGCCGGCAAAGACTGGAGCGGCAGCAATGCGGGAAGAATCGGTGAAGTAGTCAAAAATGGTGGAGTTGTCTTCCCAGTACAGGTTTTGGATTTCCGGGCTGAAAGTTTCCTGCTGCGGGTAGAGGCTGGGTTCAAAATCAATGCCCCATTCAAAAATCCACCCGTTGTCGCTTGCCCAAAGGTCGGTGACGATAATGGTCCATTCCCCGTTCAGCGGGCAGCCGAGGAAATCGGCCATGCTGCCAAAGGCCTGATAATCCTGCGAAGGCAGGGTGTAAGGCTGTCCGAAGCCGGTATCGTTCGCCTGAGAGTAGGCCGTCCAGGTGCCATTGGTGGAGAAAGGCGTCCAGCAGTACTCGTAGCCCGTGCCTTGCTCCGGAGGCGTCCCATCGTTGTCGATGGGCTCGCCCAGCCAGACCTCATTGGTAATTTGTTCTTGCTCCTGCAGCATTACCCGGGTGCCATTGGGGCACTCCAGCTCAATCTGCAGATCGTGCATCCAGGAGTGCTCCATCGACAGGCAGATGCTAAGCAGGTCAGTAGTATCCGCCAACACCATACCGGGCGGGAAGCTGGAAAAGGAGATGCTCGTGGAGTAAGAGTCTCCCACCCCGTCCGGCAAGGCCAGTGAATCCGAGACAGAGCCGGAGGCCTGAAAGTTGCCGGAAGTGCCGGTTACGGATACGATGCTGCCCGGGTCGCTGCCATTCAGCGTAGCGGAAAGCTCAATGGTGTCTCTTACGCAGATTTCCGGGTCCAGCTGGTTGAGCTGCGCAAAATTAGGCGGAGGGGAAACGCGGATGCGCTGATTGAGGAAATTGATATTCTGACAGCCCACGGAGTCGGTAATCGTCAACTGTACGATGTATCCACCCGACTCGTTGTAGACATGGCTTACCTCCCGGCCTACCGCCGTGGTGCCATCCCCGAAGTCCCACTCAAAGGAGGAACTGAGGTCTGACTGCCCGTAGGAAACGTTATTCTGTGGGTACACGCCGCGGCCGCTCAGCTCCACCCGGTCGCCCGGGCAGATATCCATGTAGCCGGTATCCGCCGGCATGACCGGTATATTGGAAGACTCCAGGTCCACGAATACGTTCTGGCAAGCCTGGGAGCAGCTGAGTGCTGCCGACCAGCCGTCCCCCTGATCGGATGCATCAGAAGAAAACACGACGGTCAGGCAGCCGGAGGGGTTAGCGGCAGTAGCCTGCACCACAAAGGAAGGGTCGAGCAAGGTTTCTGCGCACAGCAACTCATCAGCCGTAGCGTCTGGCCCGTCGTAGAAGCAGAAAGAATCTCCAGGCAGAATATTATAATTGGAAAAAACAAGCCGCACATGCGAGCCTGCCCCGGCTTCCGGGCAAAAGGTAACGGTATAATTTTGGTTGGGCTCGTAAGGCCCCAGCTCTCCGCCGCTGTCCCGAAACACCCCCTGACAGGCAGTGATGGTCGTGTCCGAATCCGGGCGATAGATTTGGGCACTCAGAGTCGGAGCAAGCAGAAAGCTTGCCAGGGTACACCATACTACAACACGAGTAGAAATGCTCATGAAAAACAATTTCAGTGGTTTTTGAATGTTCTTTTGGCCGTGGCTAAGGGCATCTGCGCGGCTACGCGGAGCTGCACAGGGCATTAGCCGGTGAGATTATAATTTGTTATTGAGCACTAGCGCTGTTCATGGTGCAAAATAGGAATGTTTCTTTACGGATTCAAAACTGGCTGCATCACGAAATTACGCCTGGCAAGTGCAGGTGCCCGAAATTCTGATGGAGTTAAGCCAGATAGATGATTGTGCCAGCCCGGCCGCCGGGGGCTGTTGTATTTGAGAAACGGACATTGCCCCCGCTTAGCCCCTGAGCAGTCAGGGTTCGATGATCGTAAGTCTTGAAAAGCGGCGGCTGCTTTCCGTAAAGGGTGTTGGCCGTATGACCACCGGACGGATGTGCTCCGGCCGGGCGACCGTAACAAAGTTAGCAAAAATTCAAATAGGTATACAAAAATCTTTCATATTGTCTGCCCTGCGTTATTTGGACAGTCGGCTCCCTCCTTCCAATAAGTTTTCACCGGCAGTAAAAAGCCTTCACAAATTACTTAACTTTGTTGGCATACCAGCGTATTCTGATCCCATGAGCGACCAACCTATTCTTGAAGTCAGAGGCCTGTCCACCTCTTTTTTTACCGATGAGGGCGAGGTAAAAGC
>CAJXXJ010000156.1 GCA_913062745.1 uncultured Phaeodactylibacter sp. | reverse complement strand
ATGGCAAAAAGCATTACCACCAGCATTGAGGAACAGAATCAGACGATGCAGCGCTACTACGTGCTGCAATCCAAAATCTACGACCTCACCCGCTGGACCTTCCTCTTCGGCCGCCGCGCCGTTATCCGGCAGATACCACTCGACCCCGGCAAAGCGCACCGCATTCTGGAAGTCGGCTGCGGCACCGGCTACAATCTGCGGCTGCTGGCCCGGCGTTTTCCGAAAGCCCAACTCACCGGGCTGGACGTCAGCCCCCATATGATCGACAAAGCCGGGAAAGCCACACAGCCTTATGCACAACGGGTTCAGCTAGAGGAACGCCCCTATGCGCTGGGCGATCAGCAGTACAACGGGCAAATGGACGCCATCCTGTTCTCCTACTCGCTGACGATGATCAACCCGCAGTGGCCCGAGCTGATCGAGCAGGCCGCCCGGGACCTGAAGCCGGGCGGCATCATCGCTGTGGCTGATTTTTACGATTCTCGTTTCGGATGGTTCAAGCGGCACATGGGCAACAATCACGTACGTATGGACGGCCACCTGACTCCCGTACTGGAGCAGCATTTTGAGGCCGTTTCCAATCAGGTCAAGCCGGCCTACGGTGGCGTTTGGGACTACTTCGTCTACATCGGGCGCAAGTAAGCCGCTTTGGATTTCGTAAAAACGGGTAGTTTTGGAGCAAAGAGGGGCTGCCCGCCCCTGCTGAATTTGCGTTCTTCGTCTTATGCATCCGGCTTGCTGCCTAACCAGCGCCTTCATCATTTGCAAAAGACGACCCTATGGGCACTGCTACCTCCGCTATCCTATCCGTAGAAGATATCTATCAGGCTAAAGTCCGCCTGCGTGGCGTGGCCCACCCCACCCCGCTGATGTTCAACCACCATTTGTCTGAGCTGTACGGATGCCAGCTTTCGCTGAAACGGGAAGACCTGCAGGTCGTCCGCTCCTACAAAATCCGGGGTGCCTACAACAAAATGGCTACACTTCCACGCGAGCAGCTGCAGCAGGGCGTCGTTTGCGCCAGCGCCGGCAACCACGCACAGGGCTTTGCCCTGGCCTGCCAGCGGATGGAAGTGGCGGGCAAAGTTTTTATGCCCAGCGTCACGCCCCGGCAGAAGATCAAAAAGGTGAAACTCTTCGGCAAAAACTGGGTGGAGACCGTGCTAGTAGGCGACACCTTCGACGATGCCTACCAGCACGCGCTGCAGGATGCCCTGGTCCATGACAAAACATTTATCCACCCCTTCGACGACCGGCGCACCATAGCGGGGCAGGGCACGGTAGGGCTGGAAATTCTGGAGGATAGTAAAGCAGGCATCGATTACGTCTTCTGCGCAGTAGGCGGCGGCGGGCTTGTAGCCGGCCTGGGCAGCTACTTCCGGCAGCTGAGCCCGCATACCAAAATCATCGGCGTGGAGCCTGCTGGTGCCCCCGCCATGTATGAATCCCTCAAGGCCGGCAAACCAGTGACGCTCTCGGAAATCGACAACTTCGTGGATGGCGCGGCAGTGCGCAAAGTGGGCGATACCACCTTTGCCATTGCCCGGGAAGTGATTGATGATATGGTGCTGGTGCCGGAAGGGAAAGTGTGCAGCACTATTCTGCAGTTGTACAATGAGGAAGGTATTGTGGTGGAGCCCGCAGGCGCTCTGAGCGTGGCGGCACTGGACTTTTACCGGGAGGAAATCAAAGGCAAAAATGTCGTCTGCCTGCTTAGTGGCGGCAACAACGACATCACCCGCACAGAAGAAATTAAGGAGCGCTCGCTGCTCTACGAAGGGCTCAAACACTACTTTATCATCCGCTTTCCGCAACGGGCTGGCGCGCTGCGCGATTTCCTCAACAAAGTGCTTGGCCCAACCGATGATATCACCCACTTCGAGTACACGAAGAAACACAACCGCGACTCCGGCCCGGCGCTCGTAGGCATTCAGGTGCAGGAACAGAGCCACTACGAGCTGCTGCTGCAGCGCATGAAGGCCCAGCATATCGATTACCAGACGCTAAACGACAGCCAGATGCTGTTTGAACTGCTGGTTTAAACGCCCCTTAGCCTTCAAAGTGCAGCGAGATGGTAAAGGTACGCGAGAGCAGTTTCTCCAGCACGGTAGACTCCTCCACCTGATCATCGTAGATCAGTGTGTTGCCAATACCGTGGGAGATCTTCAGCTCCGGCGAGAAGATGAAGAAAGGGAAGAAGAACTGCACCCCTGCCCCGTATTCCAGCGCAAATTCATTAGGCGCAATCTTCACCAGGGTCTCCGCCTGCCGCAGCTGTGATTCGCTGGCCACGTCAAAGGAGTACTTCACGCCGGCGATGAGGAACAGCCGCATGTCCTTGTAGGGTGCGGATTTGTAACGCAGATGGAACGGCATTTCCACCAGCACAGACTCCACACGCCGGTTGGTAAAATTGGACTGCCGCCCCCGCCGGGTGTACTCGATGGTACGCTCCGCGAAGGAAAGGGTGGGCAAAAAGCGAAAATCGAAATTATCGCCCATTTTAAGGTTGGTCACAATGCCCAGGTTGAAGCCCGGGCCGGCAGCTGACTGAATTACCCGGATGGAGTCATTCGACAGAAAGTTGCCGGAGTTGAACGGCTTGAAGCTGGAAGAGTTATAGCCCAGCGTGATGCCGAAGTAGTAGGGCTTTTGCTGGAAGTCGAAGAAGTTGTAATTGCCGCCGCTCTGTGCCGAAGCTGCAGACTGCCAGCCACAGAGCGCCAGAATAATCAGCGCTGCTTTTGCCCCGTGTAGATGGAGCAGATTCCTAACGTTAGTGGTATGCATTGATTCGATTTATAGCCATTTTTACTTAGGATACTCGTGAATACCTCCCGGTCCGGAAAAGCCTGCACCGACTCGTACAGGTAGCTGTAGGCGCGCGGGTCTTTGGACGTTAGCCGGCCTACCGCAGGCAGGATATTTCGAAAGTAAAAGTCGTACAGCTGCCGGAAGGGGAAAACACGTGGTTTGGAAAACTCCAGCACCACCAGTTTGCCGCCCGGCTTCAGCACGCGGTACATCTCCTGCAAGCCCTTCTCCAGGTGCTCGAAATTTCTCACACCAAAAGCAACGGTGATGGCATCAAAGGTATTGTTTGCAAACGGCAAATTCTCCGAGTCGCCCAGCTGCAGCTCAATCGTATCATCCAGCTCTCGTTTGGCAATCTTTTGCCGCCCGATATCCAGCATTTGCGAGGAGATATCCAGCCCGATTACCTTCTGTGGCTTCAGGCGGCGGGCCAGTTCCAGCGCTACATCGGCGGTACCGGTAGCCACGTCGAGTACCTGCTGCGGGCGGTCCTCCCGCAGCTGATTGATCGCCTTTTTGCGCCATATCGTATCAATGCCGAGTGAAAGTAAACGGTTGAGAAAATCATAGTAGGGAGCAATGCCGTTGAACATCTTCGACACCTGCTCTTTTTTGCTTCCTTCCCGCTCGTAGGGCTTTATCTCCTCTGCCATAGCTGCGATTTTTCGCAAAGATATACTTTGCCTGCAGAGCTACCGTCATACCAAAGCAAAATCCGGCTTTTTTTCTTATCTTTGCCTGTCTTTTGAGAAACGCTCCGAATATGTACGTAATTGGAGCATAAGAGAGGACAAAAATCACAAGAACAATAAGCGTCATACATGTCTTCAAACAATCGCATTATCCCCGTCAATATTGAAGATCAAATGAAGTCCGCCTACATCGACTACTCGATGTCGGTCATCGTCTCGCGGGCCCTGCCCGATGTGCGGGACGGGCTCAAACCGGTACACCGCCGGGTACTCTTCGGTATGTCTGACCTGGGGCTGACGTACAATAAATCTTACAAGAAATCGGCTCGTATCGTCGGTGAGGTACTGGGTAAATACCACCCGCACGGCGATTCTTCCGTATACGACACTATGGTGCGTATGGCTCAGGACTGGTCGCTGCGTTACCCGCTTGTAGACGGGCAGGGCAACTTCGGCTCTATGGACGGCGACAGCCCGGCAGCTATGCGTTATACCGAAGCCCGCCTGGAGCGTATCTCCGACGAATTGCTGGCAGATATCAACAAAGAAACGGTTGATTTTGCGCTCAACTTCGACGATACGCTGGAGGAGCCCACCGTTCTTCCCACCCGCATCCCCAACCTCCTCGTCAATGGTGCTTCCGGTATCGCAGTAGGTATGGCGACCAACATGATGCCGCACAACCTCTCCGAAGTCGTTGACGGTATTGTGGCGCAGATTAAAAACCCGGACATCACTATCGAGGAGCTGATGCAGTATGTCAAGGGCCCCGACTTCCCCACCGGCGGTATCATCTACGGTACACAGGGCGTGAAGGAGGCCTTCGAAACCGGCCGCGGCCGGGTCGTGGTACGGGGCAAGGCTGAGATTCAGACCTCGGACCGTGGCCGGGAGACGATCGTCATCACAGAAATCCCCTATCAGGTCAACAAAGCCAACCTGGTTGCCAAGATTGCCGAGCTGGTCAACGACAAGAAGATCGAGGGCATCAGCGATATCCGCGATGAATCCGACCGCGACGGGCTGCGCATCGTAGTAGAGGTGAAACGCGACGCGATGGCTTCAGTAGTGTTGAGCAAGCTTTATAAATTCTCCGCACTGCAGTCTTCCTACGGGGTGAATAATGTAGCGCTGGTCAACGGCCGGCCGCAACTGCTGAACCTGAAGGACATCATCACCGAGTTCATCAAGTTCCGCATCGAGGTCATTGTGCGGCGTACTCAGTATGATTTGCGCAAAGCTATTGCCCGGGCGCACATCCTTGTGGGCTTGTTGATTGCGCTGGACTACATCGATATGGTCATTGAGCTCATCCGGGGCTCTGCCAATCCGGAAGAAGCCCGTAATGGCCTGATGGAAGGGGCGTTCATCGATGACCGCGATAAGTTCTGGAAGCAGTTTGGGCCGCTGATCGAAGAAGCGGACACCGAAGAATACCCGCGCGAAGAGGGCAACGTGCTTTCTGAAGCACAGGCGCGCGCCATACTCGACATGCGCCTGCAAAAGCTGACCGGGCTGGAGCGCGATAAGGTCAAAGAGGAATACGACGAAATACAGAAGCGCATTGCGGAGCTGAAAGCCATCCTGGCCAGCGAAGAGCTGCAGCGGGATATCGTGCGCGAAGAGCTGCTGGAGGTGAAGGAAGCCTACGGCGATGAGCGCCGCACAGAAATCAGCTTTGCCGACGGCGAGATCAGCATTGAGGACATGATTGCCAATGAAGAAGTGGTGGTGACCATTTCCCATCTGGGATACATCAAGCGCACGCCGGTGAGCGAATACCGGAAACAGGGCCGGGGCGGCCGGGGCTCCCGGGGCAGCAAAACGCGGGATGCCGATTTCATTGAGCATCTTTTTGTTGCCAGTACCCACAATTACCTGCTGTTGTTTACCGAGCAGGGGCGCTGCCACTGGCTGCGGGTGTATGAAATACCGGAAGCGACCCGTACCTCAAGCGGAAGGGTGATACAGAATATCCTGGCTATCCCTAAAGATGACCGTGTACGGGCTTACATCAATATAGAAGACCTGAACGACGAGGAGTACATCAACAACCACTATATCGTATTCTGCACCCGCAACGGGCTCATCAAGAAAACGCTGGTGGAAGCTTACTCCCGCCCCCGGGCAGGCGGCATCAACGCCATCACCATCAACGAAGGCGACAACCTCATCGAAGCGAAGCTCACCGACGGGCAGCATGAGATCTTCATCGCCAGCCGTTCCGGGCGGGCCATCCGCTTCAACGAGTCTGCCGTACGCTCTATGGGCCGGACGGCAGCCGGCGTCCGTGGCATCAGCCTGAATGATGACGGCAAGGATATCGCAGTCGGCATGGTGTGCATAGACCCCACGCAGGGAGAGACCGCTATTATGGTCCTTTCGGAAAAAGGCATGGGCAAACGTACGCTGTTTAGTGACTACCGCCTCACCAACCGGGGAGGAAAGGGGGTCAAAAACATGAACCTGTCCGATAAAACCGGCGGCGTGCTGGCCATCAAGGCAGTGACTGAGGAAGATGATATGATGATCACTACCCGCACCGGCATCGTTATCCGCATGGCAGTAAGCGACATCCGCGTCATGGGCAGGGCTACACAGGGAGTACGCCTCATCCGCCTTGACAAGGATGATGAGATTGCGGATATTGCAATCATACAGAAGTCAGACGACGAGGAGGAGAATGACCTGCCGCTGGACAAGCCTGTGGAAGGTGCGGAAGGCGAAGAAGAGTAATTTGCATAAAATTTTAACATTTTGTAAATAACGATCCACGTCCTCATGGCGTCCTTAAGGAGGCGCAACTGATTTATCAAACTGTAATTGAAAATAACAGACAACATGAAAAAGCTATTTTTAGCCCTTGCCGCAACCCTGATGGTAATGGGCGTACATGCTCAGGAAGGCAAAAAAGCAGTCCGCCAGGCTTCCCGCTCACTGGGCACATTTAACCTGGACCAAACCAACAACAAGGCAGAGCTGAGAGAAGCAGTAGAGCTGATTGAAGTCGGCCTGGAAGATCCGGAAATGGCGAAAGACCCCGGCTCTTACCTGACCAAAGGAGAAATCTACAACGAGGTAGCCAACCAATGGACCGTCGCTATGCAGCTCGGCCAGGACACTACCGGACTGCCCAAGGTAGAGTCTCCGGCTATCAAGGCAGCAGAAGCTTACATGAAAGCATTGGAGCTGGCTGAGAAGCGCTATGAGCGCAAAGACGCTGCCGAAGGCATGCTGATGACTCAGGGGCATCTGCTGAACGCGGGTGTCGCTGCGTTCCAGAACGAGCAGGACTTTGACCTCGCTTACCGCAACTTCCAGCTGGTCATCGACCTGCACAAGCAACTGAAAGCAGAGAACGAAGACAGCCGGCTCGATGAAGAGGCAGACTACCAGCAGCAGCTGTACCTGACCGGCCTGGCCGCCCTCAACTCTGAGCGCGTAGACAAAGCGGAGGAGTACTTCAAGGAGCTGTACAAAGCAGACTATCAGGAAGCTGCGATTTACGAGTCGCTCTATACTATTACTGCTCAGGATACCACCAAGATGGATGAAGCTTATGCGTACCTCGAGGAGGGCCGCCAAAAGTTCCCGGACCAGGTTTCCCTGCTCTTTGCAGAAATCAACCACTTCCTGAAGCTCGGCAAGCTCGATCAACTCATCGACAAGCTGAAGGACGCGATCGAAGCCGAGCCGAACAACGTTTCCCTCTACTCTACCCTCGGTAGCGTTTACGACAACCTCTACCAGAAAGAGGTACAGGCTGGCAACGACGAAAAAGCTCAGGAATACTTTGACATGGCCCTGGACTACTATCAGCAGGCCGCTGAGATTGACCCGAAATACGTAGACGCGATCTACAGCATCGGTGCACTGTACTACAACAAAGCAGCTGCTATGACGCAGGACCTGAACAAGCTGGCCGACGACTACAGCAAGGAAGGCCTGAAAAAGTACGATGCCCTGAAAAAAGATGTTTTCGCTCAGTTCGACAAAGCACTGCCCTATTTCCAGAAGGCAGAGTCTATCGACCCGAACGACATGAATACGCTGATCGCACTGAAGGAGATTTACGCTCGTAAGGATGACCTGGAGAAGTCTAAGGTCTTCAAAGAGCGCTTCGACAAAGTGCAGGCTGGCGAAAAACTGCAGGACTCTTATTTCGACAAGCAGTAAGCAAGCCATCCGTCACAGGCGGACGAAAGCGGCTTCGGAGCAAAATGCTCCGAAGCCGCTTTTTTTTTGCCCGGATGAGGCGTCAGAATTTACAGCCTTCGGGTATACGATGGGCATCAAAATCCAGGTTCTCAATAGCAAAATTACCACAAAGCCCGTATCTTGAAGGA
>CAJXXJ010000155.1 GCA_913062745.1 uncultured Phaeodactylibacter sp. | reverse complement strand
CATCCTCATCATTGCCCTCGGATTCTTCCCGGCTGGAAGCAAACAGAATGGTACGGTTATCGCGCCGGTCGCCTCCGTATATGGGCGCAAAATCCATCGCCTCGGAATTAATATCGGGCATTATTTCCACTTGATAGCGGCTGGGTTCTTCCTTCCACTTAAGGGCCTGGCGGGCATTTTCGATGGCCAGCTGTCCGGCATTGGTATCGGGCACTGCTTTTACATAGCGCTGGTACACCTCTATGGCTTCCTCGTACTCGCCCTGGGCCTTGAGCATATCCCCCCAATAGAGCAGCGCTGTTTGGTCGTTATAGCCTATTTTTACCGTTCTCTCGAAGTAGCGGGCCGCATCTTTATACTCGTTCATCATCCGGTAGCTATTGGCCGTTTTGAAAAGGATTTCTCCTTTTCCCTGGCGGCCGCGTACTTCCCCATAGGCATCCTTGAGAAGTTCTACCGCCCGGAAATATTGCTGGGATTCATAGGCCTCATTGGCCTCTTTCACTTCACTGGGTTCCTCTTCTTTTTCTTGCTGCGCTAAGCCACTATGCCCGCCTAATTGATTTCAAAACTGCCTCCGCCGAGGGAAGAAGCCACGCCGATGAGCACGCCCCAGTCGCGGTAGCCGTTGTCGTCAAAGGAGAAAGCCAGCTCCACGCGGAATACCCGGAAGATGTTGTCGATCGAGTAGCCTGCTTCCAGGTAGTTGCCGCTTTGAGGGGTAGACAGGGCGTTGACAAATACATTTTCTTTCAGGCCCAGCATCCATACTGCCGGTATTTGCGTAAGCATAAGCTTGCGGAACTGATGGTGCACAAATACCGAAGCAAAGCGGTCGCGGGTGCTGAAATTGTAGTACGGCAGCAGGCGGTAGCTCGCCACCGGGTCGGCAGCAACTACCGAAAGCTCGTTGCCCATGAAATGGCGGTAGTCCGCAAAGCCTACGTAATCGTCTGTCAGGAACACCCCTGCCTGTACCTTGAAGTCGAGCGTGCCCCGCACCCCAATATCAAAGCGGTGGTCTATGCTGCCTTCCACATAGCTGTAGTCTGTCCGGCTGCCTTCCACTCCGTCGATGCCCTGCCGGTAGGAGAGGCGCAGCGTGGGGGAGCTGTCATCTATGGCTTCCCGCACTCCATTGTAAATACGGTACTTCTGCCAGGGCCGGGCCTCGATGGTGGCAGAGAGCACGAATGCCCGCTCCTCATCAGGTATGCCTGCCGGCCCCAGTTCCTGGTTTGCCGGATAATTGGAGGCGTAAGACTGGCCCTCTTCGTTGAACCACACCTGCGTGGTGTTATTCTCCAGCCGGTAACGATTGGCCCACTCTCCACCCAGCTCCAGTATCCAGTTTTCCTTCAAATATTGCCGGTGGTGGAGCTTGAGGAAGTCCTTTTCGTAAATGCGGATGTAGTTGACGTCCTGAAACAGATTGACATAGCTGCTGAAGAGGAAACCGATCGGGTTCTCCTCATTGTACTGATAGATATAGCGGCCGCCTTCCAGGCGGGTCTCGCTTTGCCATGCGGGGTTGCCAAAGGCATAGGACAGTCCGCCTTTCCCGCTCAGGGTTTTCCGCTCAAAGGAATAGCGTGGCGTGATAACGGCTGAGAAGCGATTGTCCTTTGGCTGATGCGTGAAGGTGAAGTTGGTGTGCATGTTAAAGCCTTCCACCGGGTTGAAAAAGGTTTTGTCCCATACCCCATCGTAGGAGAAAGTGCTGTTGTCCCCCAGCCGGTACGTTTTGCCGCCTATGAGGTGCCCTATCCACCCGAAACCCTCAAGGTCGCGGCCGCCGTCCAGGGAGTCTGCTGCCGCCTCTTCCGCTTCCACCTGTGCCAGGCTGTCGCGCAGTTTGTAGCCGCGCTGCTCCAGGGTGGTAAGCGGCACCGGGCGTATTTGCTGCCAGTAGAGGGAGTCGCGCTTGTAAGCCATGCTGTCTACCTCGAAGTTGCGCTCTTCCACCACCTCGGGTGCTTCCTGTTGTTTACGCTCCTCCTTAGCATACTCGCGCATGAGCTTGCGCATCTCTTTTCGGGTGAGCTCGCCGCCGGTTTCCAGGCGCTCCTCCAGTTCGCTTTTTTCCGGCCGCTCCGCCTGCAGCTCCGCTGCTTTTTCGTCCTCAATATTTTCGTCGATCACGACAAAATCAGCTTCCAGGTCCGGGTTGATTTGTACCTCATATCCGCTTACCGTAGCCAGGTATTTGTACTCTACGGTAAAGCCAAATAAAGAGCCTTCCACATCGAATACATGGCTGACCGGCATCCATACTTTTTCCTCCACCGGGGCATAGACCTGCTCAATGTCGAAGGTGAAGCCCTGATTGATGCTGCTGAGCGAGAGGCTGTAGATGCTCCATAGGTCTTCCACGATGTAAATAGACCCCTTGAATACCCCGTCTCCGTCTGTGCGGGGGATGACTTTGATTTTGTTGACGCCGTAGCCGCGGTCCATGAAGTACCCTTCGTACTCAAAGCGGTAATAGGCGAAGGCCCGCGTGGAAAGAGGTGATATGGCTTCTCCGATCTGTGGCTCATAAAAGCTGCCATTGATGTAGGCATTGGGGCTTGACTGTGCTGCATCTCCCGATGTGTAGACGGAGATGACGCGCTCGGTAAACTTGCCGGGGCGCTCGTAGCTGACTTCGCTTACCGATTCGGAAGTGAAAGCAAAAGATGAATCAATGCCTTCGTCTTCCAGCATGCCCCGCAGCAGCGCGGGGGCTTTTTTCAGCCGGCCGGTGCCCTTGATGTATACGCGGGCGCTGTAGGCATCGAGCTGCTGCCGGTGGTAGCTGGCTTTGGCTATAGCCTTGCGCATGACGGTGTAGGCGGGGTCTTCCCTGCCGGATAAAACATCCACTTCCTCCAATTGCAGGGCCTGCTCGCTGAGGCTGACGTTGAGCTGCTCGAAGCGGCTGCCGACAGCGATGGGCCTGGAGACGGTCTGGTAGCCCAGTATTTGGAAGACGAGCGTGTACTCGCCCGGCGCCAGCTTTATTTGGTAGCGGCCCTGCTCGTTGGCGGCCGTTCCGCTGCCGGTTTCCTTTACGAAAATGGTTGCGTAAGCGAGGGGCTTTCCATCCTGGCTGGTCACGGTGCCGGAGACGCCGCCCTGAGCGGAAAGCAGAGTGATGCAGGTAAGGCTGCAAAAGAGTGTACAGATAATTTTCATGCTTTATAAGAGGTTGTCAAAGTGATTAATAGAGCCTTTTTGGGGTTTTCCACCTAAGTTCCTGCAAGGAATCACAGGAAGGCGGGAAGCTCCAGTTTTTTAGCTGAAAGCCCTCTTTTGCCGGATGAGCGCACACACCAAAGCCACGGCTGTGTACATCTTACCACAGGAGGCTATCCTCTGGCAATAACTATTTGAAAAAATGGTTGTTATATTATGTTTTCCGGTATGCCGGGAAATTTGTATTTTACAGCAACACAGATTCATTGTACCATGGCATTTTTAAGATTTACAAAGCTGCCGAAGCATCAGCAGTACGAGTATAAGCCCCGCTTCTGGGACCCGAAGCAGGAAGAACTTGAGGAGCGCATGCAGCAGGTGGAGAATATGAAGGGAGGAGATGCAGAAGCCATAAAGGCCCGGCTTTCCGGCGGTTTTCGCCGTGGTTATCAGCAGGGCGGGCAGAGCCGCTTCCGCAAACAGCAGGTCATGCGTTCCAATATGGTGTTGCTGGGTATTATCGTAATGCTGGTATTTTTGTCCTACCTGTTTATCCGTGTATATTTACCGGAAATCGCTGCATCGGTAGGCAACTAGTCGTTTAACATATCCGGTGTTTTCCGTGTGTGAAGTACCGGCGCAGCTATTCACTAACAAAGAGCAAGTCTCCAATATGGCTGATATTATTCAGCTACTGCCCGACGCTATTGCTAATCAAATTGCCGCTGGTGAAGTCATTCAGCGGCCTGCCTCCGTCGTGAAGGAATTGATGGAAAATGCCATCGACGCCGGTGCCGATAGTGTCAAGCTGGTAGTAAAAGATGCTGGCAAGACCCTGATACAGGTAATCGATAACGGCTGCGGCATGTCCGAAACGGATGCGCGCATGGCATTCGAGCGCCACGCTACTTCTAAGATCCGGAAAGCGGATGACTTGTTCACGATCCGGACGATGGGCTTCCGGGGGGAGGCGCTGGCTTCTATCGCCGCTATTGCGCAGGTAGAGCTCAAGACCCGCCGCCATTCGGACGAATTGGGCGTCAAGATTTCCATACACGGCTCTGAGGTGCAATCACAGGAGGCTTGTCAGTGCCCGCGCGGCACCACGTTTTCTGTCAAGAACCTGTTCTACAACGTGCCCGCCCGCCGCAATTTTCTGAAGTCGAATGCTGTGGAGATGCGCCACATTATGGACGAGTTTCAGCGTATCGCAATCGCCCACCCGGAGATATTCTTTTCGCTTCATCACAACGATTCCGAAGTCTTCCACCTGCCGGGCAGCAAGCTGCGGCAGCGCCTCATCGGCGTTTTTGGCAACCACGCCAACAAGAAGCTGGTGCCGGTGGAGGAAGATACCGATATCATCCGGCTGAAAGGCTACGTGGGCAAGCCGGAATTTGCTAAAAAAACCCGCGGCGAGCAGTTCTTCTTCGTAAACGGGCGCTTCATCAAAAGCCCTTACCTCAACCACGCTGTG
This sequence comes from uncultured Phaeodactylibacter sp., assembly GCA_913062745.1. Classification (GTDB taxonomy): domain Bacteria; phylum Bacteroidota; class Bacteroidia; order Chitinophagales; family Saprospiraceae; genus Phaeodactylibacter. The sequence continues at coordinate 3,199 of CAJXXJ010000155.1, read as the reverse complement.
GTGGCGGCTTACGAGGACCTGCTCCCGGACGGGAGCTATCCGCTGTATGTCATTTTCATCGATATGGACCCTAAGTATATTGATGTGAATGTACACCCCACCAAGCAGGAGATTAAGTTTGAGGATGAACGCCTGGTATACAACTTTCTGCGTGTATCGGTGAGGCATGCGCTCGGGCAGTACAGCATTACGCCCACGCTCGACTTTGATCAGGACCCTTCCTTTTCCAACATCCCCAGCCCGGCACGCCCGCAGCGCGAAGAGCGGGTAAGCCCCAATGCCGCCGCTTCTTCCGGCAGCCGCTTTTCGGGGCAGCCCGTCCCGGGGCAGCCTGCGTCAGAGCGGCAGCGGCAGGCCAATAACCTGCGGCACTGGGAGGAGCTGTACGACGGGCTGGATGAGCACGGCACCGATGCACAGCCCAATGAAGATGCACAGCCGGTGACTCTGGAGAGCGACTGGCATCAGGAAGAGGGAGACGCTTCTTTCGCACAAAGCGACAGCCTGAGCGAGCAGGAGGAGCGCAAGCGGCCGAACCAGCTGCACAACCGTTATGTAGTCAGCCAGATCAAATCGGGTATCCTCATCATCGATCAGCAGGCGGCGCACGAGCGCATCCTGTACGAAAAATACCTGGAGCTGCTGCACCAGCAACAGAGCTCTACCCAAAAGCAGCTTTTCCCCCGCACCCTGTCGCTTTCGCCCTCCGATGCAAATCTGCTCAAAGAGCTCAGGGAGCAAATCAACCTCCTGGGCTTCGATATTGAAGAGTTTGGCGCCAATACCTTTGTGATCAACGGCGTGCCGGCAGAACTGGCCGGAAAGCAGGATGAACAGCAGGTAATCGAAACGCTGCTGGAGCAATATAAGGGCAACCTGGAGTTTCAGCTGGATGTAAAAGATAATATCGCCCGGGCAATGGCGCGTTCTGCATCCATCAAGTACGGGCAGGTGCTGCAGCCACCAGAAATGCACATGCTTATTGATAAGCTCTTTGCCTGTGCTGTTCCGTTTAAAAGCCCTTCTGGCCGAAAATGCTTTATCACGCTGGAGCTGGATGAACTTGCAAAGCGCTTTGATGGTTAGATTGGATGTTTAATACCAATCCACTAATCCATGTTTAGAGTTACGGAAGTCGTCAAGCATCTGCTCATCATCAACATTTTGGCGTATTTGGGGTCGATGCTGCTCGGAGACCCGAGTGTAGGGACAGTCAATGCCCTGGTGAATGAGCAGACCACTGAATTCTCCAGCTGGGGCCGCTACCGGCTCGCTATGTTTTTTCCTACCTCTGACTACTTCCAGCCCTATCAGATCGTTACGCACATGTTTATGCACGCCGATCTGACCCACTTGTTCTTTAATATGTTCGCCGTATTCATGTTTGCACCTCCCCTGGAGATGACCTGGGGGCCGAAGCGTTTTTTATTCTATTACCTCTTTACGGGTTTTGGAGCGCTGGGCTTATACCTGCTGGTGCGGTATATCAATATGTCTACCGGCACGGAATCTGTCTACATGGAAAACATCCCAATGCTGGGGGCTTCCGGCGCGGTATTTGGGATACTGCTGGGCTACGGCATGCTGTTTCCGGAAAACCGCATTCAGCTGCTCATTCCGCCTATCCCGCTGAAGGCGAAGTACTTCGTGGCGATTTATGCAGGTATTGAACTATTCCTTGGCCTCGGCAATTTTAACACGGGGGTAGCGCATTTCGCTCACCTGGGAGGAGCGCTCTTCGGGCTGCTGCTCATCCTGTACTGGCGCAAGTTTGGCTCGCGCTTGTAGGAGCTTGCTTCCCGCTGGCCTAAAGTATTAGACAAATTGCACCGAAGCTAGTACCTTTGCAATACAGTACGCAGGCCGGGCAATATTGTGGAAAAGGCTCAAACGCTACCGCCAGACACTATCTTACGCTGTGAATCGGGCAATCACCGCGTTTATCTTATAATCACGAACTCGATACGATAATGCTGCAGTCAATTTGGGACGACGCAAAGCGGGAACTCAACCGGGGTAATATGATTACCCAACTGATCATCATAAACGTTGCAGTTTTTGTGGCCATCAATCTGGTCAACATCATCCTTTTTATCGCAGGAGGCGGCAAGCCTTCTCCGCTCTATCAGGACATACTGCACTTCTTTTGCATGTCCTCTGACTGGAAATTCTTCCTCACCCACCCCTGGGGCCTGTTTACCAGTATGTTTTTGCACGAGGGCTTCTGGCACATCCTCTGGAATATGTTGTTCCTCTACTGGTTCGGCCGTATTGTAGGCGACTTTATCGGTGATCAGCGCATCCTGCCGCTTTATCTGCTGGGTGGTATAGCAGGAGCCGTTCTGTTTTTCATTTCTGCCAATCTGTTGCCGTACGGAGCAGGCGGCCGTTTTGCCCTTGGCGCTTCCGCGGGCGTAATGGCCATTGTGGTGGCAGCCGGCACCATTTCTCCGGACTACATCATGCGCTTGCTGCTGATCGGGGACGTCAAGTTGAAGTATATCGTGGCGGTACTGGTCTTTCTGGACCTTATCCTCATCCCGCAGGGCGGTAATACCGGAGGGCACTTTGCGCACCTGGGCGGTGCAGCCTTTGGCTACATCTTTGTGGCTCAGCTGCGCAACGGCAATGACTTTTCCGAACCTGTCAACCGGGTACTGGACAGTATCCGTGGGTTCTTCGAGCGGCTGACTTCCGGGGAGAGCCGCCGTAAAAAGCCGAAAGTGGTGTACCGCAACCCGAAGGGCAAAGCCAAGCCACGGGGCAGTTCCCGCGGGCAGGCCGCCTCCGACAGCCGGGGGCCGGGCAGCGCGCATCAGGAGCGCCTTGATGCCATCCTGGACAAGATCAAACAATCGGGCTACGACAGCCTCAGCGATGAGGAAAAGGAGTTCTTGTTCAATGCCAGCAAGAAGTAGCCTCAAGGATATATGGCCACATGATTAAACTGCTGAGGTGGGGTAATGTGATACTGGTGTTGGTAACTCTGCTGAGTTATCTTGCCCCGCATGTTAGCCCTGCCCGCTTCTGGCCGCTGGCCTTCTTTGGGCTGATCTACCCCTGGCTACTGCTGCTCAATGTCCTGTATGTGTTCCTGTGGCTGGGCTTACGCAAATACCAGTTCCTGCTTTCGCTCGCCTGCCTGCTCGTCGGCTACAGCCACCTGACCCGCTTCATCGGCCTGAACCTGGAGCAGCCC
>CAJXXJ010000154.1 GCA_913062745.1 uncultured Phaeodactylibacter sp. | reverse complement strand
GTGAAAGGCTTTTTTGTAGCGATTGGCCATAACCCGAACACGGACATCTTCAAAGGTTTCCTGGAAATGGACGAAACCGGCTACATCAAGACAGAAGCTAAGTCTACGCGGACAAATGTGGAAGGCGTATTCGCTAGCGGCGATGCGCAGGACCACGTTTACCGTCAGGCGGTCACAGCGGCCGGAACCGGCTGTATGGCAGCGCTTGATGCCGAACGTTACCTGACGGAAAAGGGCGTGATCTAGGATTAATCACCCGCGGGAATGAACAAAAATGGCTATATTGCCGATTTGGCAGTATAGCCATCTGTATTTTTTGGAAAACGAAACCACGATTATGTCAACTGCAACGAAAACCCGCTTTCGGCCAGGCGTGCTTCACGGCGATGAAGTCACGGAACTGCTGAACTATGCCAATGAAAACGACTTTGCCATGCCTGCCGTCAACGTAGTCGGCACCAACTCTGTGAATGCAGTGCTGGAGACTGCGCGCGAGGTGAATTCTCCCGTCATCATCCAATTTTCCAACGGCGGTGCCAGCTTCGTAGCGGGCAAAGGCCTTTCTAACGATGGCCAGAAAGCAGCGGTGCTGGGTGGTATTTCCGGTGCTATGCACGTACACTCTATGGCTGCGGCTTACGGCGTGCCGGTGATTTTGCATACAGACCACTGCGCCAAGAATCTGTTGCCCTGGGTGGAAGGCCTGATTGAAGCTGGCGAAAAATTTCACAGCAACCGCGGCTATCCGCTCTATAGCTCCCACATGCTCGACCTTTCGGAAGAGCCACTGGAAGAAAATATTGAAACCTGCGTGCGCTTCCTCGAGCGCATGGACAAAATAGGCATGACCCTCGAAATTGAGCTGGGCGTTACCGGCGGAGAAGAAGACGGAGTCGACAATACCGACATCGACAGCTCCCGCCTCTACACACAGCCGGAGGAAGTAGCCTACGCCTACGAAGAGCTGAGCAAGGTGAGCAAGCGCTTCACCATCGCCGCCGCTTTTGGTAATGTGCACGGGGTGTACAAACCAGGCAACGTGGAGCTCAAGCCGATCATCCTGAAAAACTCTCAGGAGCATGTAAAAGAAAAGTTCGGCACACCGGATAACCCCATCAACTTCGTATTCCACGGCGGTTCCGGCTCCACCCGGGAGGAAATCCGTGAGGCGATCACCTACGGTGCGGTAAAAATGAATATCGATACCGACCTGCAGTGGGCATTCTGGGACGGCGTGCGCGTCTACCACGAGCGCCACGGTGATTACCTCAAGGCACAGATCGGCAACCCGGACGGCGACGATAAGCCCAACAAGAAATTTTACGATCCGCGCAAATGGCTGCGCGTGGCTGAGGAGAGCTTTAAGGCGCGCCTTAAAGAAGCCTTTGAGGACCTCAACTGCATCGATAAGAATGCGTAAGCAATGATGCTACACCAGCATTGAAAATATACAGGGGGGAAAGCTGCTGCAGCTTTCCCCCCTTTCTCTTTTACAACACGACGATACCTAAGTCGCTCGCCAGCTCATTGCGCATTGCTTTCAGCCGCTGATCCAGCTTGAGGTGCAGCATAAGCTCTTTGGGGTCTCCTTCCCCTTCGCTGATTGCTTTGATCTTTTCCTGATTTTTGACAATCATGCGCCGCAGCTTGCGGATACGGAAGTGTTTGAGCGCGGATGCGCTGTCCTTCTCAAAATTCTCGTCCGGCATTTTTTGCGTCGTCAGGAAAATGTCCCAGCGGTTCGCCCAGTTTTCACTATACGTATATGGTGTACTGGAGAGGTCAATAGCCAGCTGCTGCACCTCCGGGTCCTCGTGGTGCAAAAAATACGCATTGCTTACTTCCTCTCCGGCAGCAAGCCGGTCGGCAGCAAGCTGTATCACCCGCTGATAGAGCGGATTGTCAAAATCGTCCAGGACGTCCTCCACATTTTCCACCAGGAAGGCAGCTACGGTAAGCCCTTCATCCTCGTCGAACAGGGTGGCGCCGCCGTTGACCAGAATCCGCACAATATCCCGCTCCTGAAAAGCATCGCCTGCTGCTTTTTCTTCCTTTGGCATCAGGGGTGGCGGTTCTTCGGGATGCGCATCCATAGGCGGCAGCCAGGCCGGTGGCTCCTCTGTAGGGAAAGAACTATCCGACGGCGGTGGTGCGGAAGGAGGCGGTGCTTGCTGCTCCCTTTCCCGGCGGCGCTCCTCCCGCTCGCGCTCCTTAGCCTTTTGCTTAATTTGCAGGTTCACTGCCTTGTTCGCCTCGTTGACAAGCAGCTGCTCTTCCACCTGCATAATCTTTGCGCATTCCCGCACGTACAGCGAGCGCTTGATGGGGTCCGGAATTCGGGCGATGCTGCTTACGATCTCTTTGATCAGGCCAGCCTGCTTGATGGGGTCGCCTGCGGCTTCCTCTTTTAGCAGGTTAGCCTGAAACATAATAAAATCCTGCGCCTGCTGATCGATATAAGTCCGGAAAGCATCTGTGCCCACACGCTGCAGGTAGGAGTCCGGGTCCTCCCCTTCCGGCAGCAGCACGATCTTTACATTCAGCCCCTGCTCCAACACCAGCCCCATACCCCGCAGGGCAGCTTTAATGCCTGCCACATCGCCATCGTACAGAATTTTGATGTTCTCCGTGTTGCGCTTGATCAGCTGAATTTGCTCTACTGTCAGAGAAGTGCCCGAGGAAGCGACCACGTTCTCAATGCCTGCCTGATGCAGGGAAAGCACATCGGTATAACCCTCCACCAGTATGCATTCATCCTCCTTACGGATAGCCCGCTTGGCAAAATAGGCACCGTACAGGACTTTGCGCTTGTTGTAGACATCCGTCTCCGGCGTATTGATATACTTAGGCGCTTTGACATCCTTGACCAGGATACGCCCGCCGAAGCCAATCACCTTGCCGGAAAGATTGTGGATGGCAAACATCACGCGGTCCCGGAAAAAATCCCGGCCGTACTGCGAGGTCAGGCCCAGTTTTTTCAGCAGCTCCGCATCGTAGCCCTGTTGCACCGCTGTAAGCGTAAAAGTGTCTTTACCCGCTGGTGCATACCCCAGGCCAAACTTCCGGATAATCTCTTCGCGGAACCCCCGGCGTTTAAAGTAGCTCAGCCCTACGCTCTTGCCGCGGTCGGTCTCAAAGAGCTGTTTTTGGTAAAAGTCGCGGGCAAACTGATTGACCAGATAGAGGCTTTCCTCGTACTGCCTTTCCTGCCGGGCTTCCTGCGAGATTTCTTCCTCTTCCAGCTCTATGCCGTACTTTTTGGCCAGGTATTTGATCGCTTCCGGGAAGCTCATTGTTTCGTGCTCCATGACAAACTGCACGGAATTTCCTCCTTTGCCGCACCCGAAACATTTGAAAATCCCTTTGGACGGCGACACCGTGAACGAGGGCGTCTTCTCGTTGTGGAACGGGCACAGGCCAATCATGTTTACGCCGCGCCGCTTCAGGGAAACGAAATCCTCTACCACATCCTCGATGCGGGCGATATCCAGTACTTCTTCTACACTTTTCGGCTTAATCATAGGCCTAAATTACGCTTTTCCGGCTTGCTAAGAAAGTTTAACGGCTCGTTAAAGACTTTAACCACCACACCTAATTGACTGATTAACAAAAGGTTGTGCAAATTAATTAAATAGCCGGGCATCTGTGCCGTTTAGCAGAACAGACCAAAACGCCCTGTTGAAGCGTCTATATAATGAAAACAAAAACTAACAATAGACTTACAAGAACAAATGGGTGTTCTCATAGTGTGTGGGTTACCCCGCCTCCGAAAGGATGTGTGGGGTAGTTTTTTTTTAATATTTTGGTATCCCTGCAAGGCTTTGTTTTTCAGTAGCTTGAGGCATGCTTAGGTGCAAGGGTGTTCCTATTTTTCTAATTTTTTTTGCCTTCTGTCAAACAAAGTGCCGGAAAGATTGTATCTTAGAGTATACAGAGAGAGCGCGTTAGTGAGCCCGCTGCACCTTCCTTTCTATAGCAGCGGGTTTTTTTATGCCCTCTACTCAGGGTTCTCCTTCTCTTCTTCCTTAGATTCGATGATAAAAAATTTGGCAGACTTTGGCGTGAAGTACAGCGACTTTACGTAGGCAGGTTTCTGTATAATCTGTATAGGGACTGTATTGCTGGAAGTGTTGATCGCAGCCTCGCCCAGGTCGACTTCAGCAGTAAAGTCGCGGTAGCTGATTTGGTCGTATTTGCTGAGGCCTACTTTGGCCGTCACATTGACCCGGCGCGGGAAAATCCGCAGGCTGTCGGGTGCATTTCTGACTACGAGCGGCACGTACATGGACTTTTCCGTAAGGGGCTCAATGCCGATTTGAATATCCGCCAGTGCATGGCTTAACGCGATTTCCGGCGGCGGCGGCATCAGGGCCAGGGTGCGGGACTGTGTGTTGGTGAGATTGCGCAGGCGCAGGGAGTCGGTTATCCAGTAGGTATGCGTATCCACGACGGATTTAGGCCCGGTGATAATGACGCTGTCCGGGCTTACCGCAAGCGAGTCCTTCAACTGAAAACCTGCCGCTACATCGATACTGTAGCGTACCTGCACGGGGACCTTTTTTTGCTCCTGCTCTTCGAGTTTAAGGTCCAGATTGTCATAATTGAGATCCAGTATGGATATATCATCGGAGTATAAGCCCTGCTTGATATCGCTGCGCAGCTGACTGCGGCTCAGGTTGAGGCGGTTAAGCCCCTGCATGTCGTAAAAAAGGGTAAGCGTCCGGGAAGAGAAGTAGTCGATCATCAAGTCCCAGCCGGTGCCCTCCAGTTCTGCTGTGAGGTTAGCGGGAGGCTTTTGCGAAAGCACTTTGTCTGGTGGAGTGGAGACTTCAAATTCTATTTCCTTCTCGGCCTGATAAGTTTGAGAAAGCTTGATCAGCAGCCAGAAGACAAAGGCTATCCCGATGCAAGCCAGCAGGATAGCCCGGTCTTCCTTAGGAGAGGAAAGACGAAATATCTTTTTATTTATCCTTATCATCTTCTCCGGATGTCAGTGACTCCGTCATCTCTCTGGAGATCGCATTACGGACAACCCGGATATAAGTTTTGTTGGATACCTCGAGTGTAATGACCTGATCTTCCAATTTATTGATGCGGCCAATTATTCCACTGGCGGTAACGACTTCGTCGCCCTTCTGTAAGCTTTCGCTAAAGCTTTTTTGTTCCTTTTGCCGCTTTTGCTGCGGGCGGATGAGGAACAACCAGAAGATGACGATCATCGCGCCGATGAAAATCAAATTGTAAAGGCCCGAATCTCCAGCCTGCAGCAGCAGGGTTGATGTTGTAAACATTGCTTAAAGTGATTTTTGTTATTGTTGGTTTTCTTCCGGCACCATCACGTGCCCGCGCAAGTATACGCGGGTGGTGTTCGGATAAGTATTTGCTGTGATCGTCACCGGCTTAATCTGCCGGTTGCGCTTGTTTTTTGTGTCAAACCGCACGTTGATTTCACCCGTTTCGCCCGGTTCTACCGGCGCTTTTGGCCATTCCGGAACGGTACAGCCGCAGGTAGAGCGTGCACTGCTGATAAGCAATGGCTCCTTACCGGTGTTCTTAAAAGTGAAGGTATGCTCCACCACGGCCCCCTGCCCTACCGTATCAAAATCGAACTCGGTATACTCAAACTCCATCTTTGCGACATTTACCGTATCCAGCTCGCTATCGGCGGATACCGGGTTGCGGATAATGTCAGCATTGCTGATGGGCCCTTCCTGCTTGATTTCTTCCAGGGACTTTTCAGAATCCCCGCCTTCAGTGCTGCCCCCGCAGGAATACAACAGTGCGGTGAGCAGGATCGAAAAAAGAAATACTACGTGCTTCATAATTGCTTGTGGTCTGTGCGTGCTGCAAAAGTAGCCTGCCAGTGTTTAAAAATGAACTTTTTGCTTTAACTTATGCGGGCTGGTGTTCTGCCGGGTTGCTCTATTTGAGCCAAACAGGAGCAGGTTTCCCGGCGGCGGTTGCTCCGCAAATCAATCCGATAATCCAAACTTCTTAAGCAGCGGATTTGTTTCCCTGCTGTTTTTTAAGCACACCTTATGCATGTATTTCTGACCGGATTCATGGGCAGCGGCAAATCTCATACCGGCCGTCGGCTGGCAGACTTGCTGGGTCGCCCTTTTCACGACCTTGACCACTGCATTGAGCGGCTCGACGGGCGGCGTATTGCTGAAATATTTGCACAAGATGGAGAAGCCTTTTTCCGGCAGCTTGAGCAGCGCGCCCTGCAGCAGGCCACAGCCGGCGAGCGCTCTGTTATCGCTACGGGGGGCGGCACACCTTGTTTTTTTGACAATGCCGACTGGATGAACAGCCACGGGCTTACTGTCTACCTGCGCACCCCGGCTAACGTCTTACTACAGCGGCTCAAGCCCGAAATGGCGCACCGGCCCTTACTGCAGGGCCTGGATGATGAGCAGTTGCAGCAGTTTATCACCGGCAAACTGGCCGAGCGCGAGCCCTTTTATCTTAAAGCTACTGTGGTTTACGACCAGTCAGCTGTGGAGGAAGACGTAGCCCGGGCGCTGTACCGGCAGTTTAGCAACATCATCGGGCACTGAGCGTAGCAGTTTTTTTATATCAGGCATTAATCGACTTACCCATGGAATGGATCGGCATAGATTACGGAAGCAAAATGGCAGGCACCACCGTTATTGCCTATCCGGAGAGCGGAAAGGTCCGGCTTACGCAAAGCGAAAAGAAAAAAGATGCTGACCGGTTTCTGCTGCAATGGGTATGGGCTCATCGGCCCGCCGCCGTTTTTCTGGATGCTCCGCTCAGCCTGCCGGGAGTATATACGCAGCCGGAGCAGTACACCGATTACTTTTACCGGGAAGGCGACAAAGCCGTCAGCGCTATGTCGCCCATGTTTCTCGGTGGGCTCACCGCCCGTGCCATGAAGCTGGCGGCTCAACTTCGCGATCAGGGCTGCCAGATTTACGAAGCCTACCCGGGCCGTTTGGCGCGCGAGCTCGAGCTGGACCGCAGCCGCTACAAGAAAGATAAGGCCTATATGGGGCCGGCTGCCTCCCTCCTGCCGCTCGGCCTGCCTCTGGCAGCCCTGCCTGCCAACTGGCATCAGTTTGACGCCCTGCTGGCGTACTGCACGGGGCTACGGTACAGCAATGGAGAGCACCTAAGCTTCGGCAGCCCGCAGGAAGGGCAGATCATCGTATAGGCATTGCGCAAAAAAGCTTAGCTTTGGTGCTGTTACTATGGCATTTGATATCACCATTCCATTCTATGCTTTCCGCCTCCGCCTGCATGCCGGAGGCAGCCTGCTGGCACCATTGACGGATGCGGATGTGCTGCGCGTGGAGCAGCCTCTGTCTGCTGTTGCTCAGCGCTACGCCGAAACCTTTCAGGAGAAAGTGCTCAATAACGGGCAGATCAGCGAATTGCTCAATGAGTACTATCAGGGCGATTTTTACAGAGCATCGCTTGAAGTAAGCTTCCCGGCGGCAGAGGACGGCTTCAGCTTTCCGGCTTTCAGCCTGCAATTCGACTACTTCTTCAACAATACTCCCAATGGCCGGTTGGGCGTACTGCCCGCCCTGGGGCTGGAGGCTTTCGCCGAAGAACCGGAAGCGCTGCCCGAGCGCCTGGAGCAGGCCGTCCGTATGGAGTTCACCAGCAAGCGGCGCCTGCAGGCCGTCCAGGAAATCATCAGCACCATATGGTACAGCGGTGTGGAACTGCTGCACCACCCGATCGGATTACGAATCCCTACTCCGCGGGAACTGGAAGAAGCCGGCACCAACAACAAGGACAAGCTATTGCCCAAAGCAGCCCGGCTGCTTAAGCCTGAGGCGGCTGACAGCTGCTACGGGCGTGAAAAGGAGCTGGCACCACTGCAGCAAGCCCTGCCGGGCAGTTTTC
>CAJXXJ010000153.1 GCA_913062745.1 uncultured Phaeodactylibacter sp. | reverse complement strand
AAACAGTCACTATCCCCAATGTACTGGTCACGGCCGGCAAACAAGCGATTGTCAATATCGGGCTGGAGGAAGCCATCGTCAAAATGGACGAGGTCGTGGTCACTTCCAAAGTGGAAAAGGGCAAAGCCCAAAACGACATGGCGACCATCAGCGCCCGCTCCTTCAACCTGGAAGAAGTCACCCGCTTTTCCGGCGGCCGCAACGATGTAGCGCGGCTGGCGGGAAGCTTCGCGGGCGTAGCGGTAGCCGATGATAGCCGCAACGACATCGTCATCCGGGGCAACTCCCCCACCGGGGTGCTCTGGCGGCTCAACGGCATCCCGATCCCCAACCCCAACCACTTTGCCACCCTGGGCACCACCGGCGGCCCGGTGAGCGCGCTCAACCCGAACCTGCTCAAAACCTCTGACTTCCTGACGTCCGCTTTCCCGGCGGAGTACGGCAACGCCCTGGGCGGCGTTTTTGACGTCGGCTTCCGGAACGGCAACCGGGATGAGCACGAATACACCTTCCAACTGGCTGCTTTCAGCGGGCTGGAGGCGATGGCGGAAGGGCCGATGAGCAAAAAGAACAACAGCTCTTATCTGGTCAGCTACCGGCATTCCTTCGTGCAGGCGGCGGAGGCAGCAGGCATTCCTGTAGGCACTAACGCTACCCCCGATTACCGCGACTTGTCCTTCAACCTCGATTTTGCCAACACCAAAGCCGGCAAGTTTACGCTCTTTGGTATCGGGGCTATAAGCGACATTGACTTCTTGGGTGACGAGATTGATGAAAATGACCTTTTCGCCAGCCCCAACCGGGATGCTTTTGCTGACTCACAGCTCGGCATACTGGGCTTACGCCACAATTTGATACTAGGCGACAATGCCTACATACGCACGGTTGCCTCTGCTTCTACGGCGCGTAGCGGTTTTAAACAAGATGAATTACTGGACACTAGCGAGCGCAAGCTGCGGATTACGGAAGTGGAGGATGTGACCAATACTTTCAGCCTGTCCTCCTTCTACAACCAAAAAGTAAGCCCCCGCCTGACCTTCCGCACCGGCGTACTGGCCGAGCGCTTCCAGCTCGACACCCGGGTGGATGACCGCGACGACCGCCCGGACCTGAATGAAGACGGAGAGCCCGACTGGATTACCGTGCGGGACTTCGACGGCGGCATGACACTGATGCAAGCCTTTGGGCAGGGCGTCTACCGCTTTACCGACGAGCTGAGCCTGCAGCTGGGCGTACACGGGCAGTACCTCGACTTTAACGACAGCTATGCCGTAGAGCCGCGCGCTGCCCTGAACTGGCAGTTCCACCCCAAACACCGGCTGAATTTCGGCTACGGCATGCACCACCAAATGCAGCCCCTGCCGGTCTTCTTCTTTACAGAAACGGACCCGGAAACCGGAGAGCTGGTGAATACTAACCGGGAACTGGATTTTACCCGCAGCAATCACTTTGTAGTGGGCTACGATTACAGTATTGCGCCAAGCTGGCGTGCAAAAGTGGAGGCTTACTACCAGTCGATCAGCGATGTGCCGGTGCAGCCCTTCCCCAGCAGCTTCTCTTTGCTGAATGCCGGTGCCGACTTTGTCTTTCCGGAGGCCGGCCGCTTGGTCAACGAAGGTACAGGCACCAACTACGGCCTGGAAATAACGGTGGAGAAGTTCTTCAGCCAGGGCTACTACGGCCTGCTGACCGCTTCTTTCTTTGACTCTAAGTACGAGGGCAGCGACGGTATTGAGCGCAATACGGCCTTCAATAATCAGTACGTAGTCAACTTCCTGGCGGGCAAGGAATTCAAGATCGGCAAAGACAAGCGTAATGCACTCACTTTCGATATGCGTGTTTCCCGGGCGGGCGGGCGCTTTTACACGCCGGTAGACCTGGAGGCTTCACGATTGGCAGGTATGGAGATACTGCAGGAAGAATTGGCGTTCAGTGAGCAGCAGGATGCTTACTTCCGCCTTGACCTGAAGTTTGGCTACCAGCTCAACAGCAAGAACCGCAAGCTGTCCCAGCAGTTTTTTATCGACCTGCAGAATGTGACCGGGCACGAAAACATCTTCGACCTGCGCTACAATCCGGAGACCAATGAGATCAACCGGGTGCTGCAGGCCGGCTTTTTCCCGGATATCATGTATCGTTTGCAATTTTAAGCTTAACTTGGGAGTGGCGTAGCTGCCGCTCCCGTTTTATTCCGTTGCCATGAAGCACAAAATCAGCAAGAAAGAAGCATTAGGGATTGATGACCGGCCATTGATATGGATCGGCATTCCTGTTTTGAGCTTTCTCATTCCCTTGCTGCTGTTTGGTGGCACACTGGCGAACGGGCTGCTGGCGTACCTGCCGAAGTGGGGGATTTCCTTTCTGTATACTCTGGCTTACTGGATGGCCTGCCGGCAAATTTTTATTCATCTGCGGCGGCGCTTCCCTTTCGCCTACCAAACTACAGAGCGCCTGCTGTATACCGGCCTGTACCTCATCCTTGCATTTATAGGCATTAATCTCGTGCTGGGCTTCATTTGCTATCCGATAATGGAGCGCTACCCGGAGCAGAAAGGCGACCCCTTTGACCTTACTGTGGGCTCCTTCCTGATTGTACTGCTGGTATCTACCATATACGAGTCCATCTACTTTTACCAAAACTGGAAACGCACCCTGCTGGAGGCAGAGCAGCTGCGGCGCGAACAGGTGGAATCACAACTCGAAGGCCTTCGCAGTCAGGTGAACCCACACTTCCTTTTCAACAGCCTGAACACCCTTACCTACCTCATCCCGGAAGATCAGCAGAAAGCCGTGAAGTTTGTACAAAAACTGTCGAAGGTCTACCGTTACATCCTGGAGACCCGGGATGAGAAGGTGATCCCGCTGGAGGAAGAGCTGCGGTTTTTACAGTCATACACCTTCCTGCTACAGGAGCGCTTTGCCGATAATTTGCAGGTAGACATACAGGTGCCGGAAGCAGCCCGGCAGCTCAAAGTAGTGCCCTTGTCCATGCAGCTCCTTTTTGAGAACGCCATCAAGCACAACATCATCAGCAGTGTGCAGCCGCTGAAGATTGAGGTCACCGTGGAGCAGGACCGGCTGCACGTGCGCAACAACCTGCAGCGTAAGCAGCAGGTTATGTCTTCCACCGGCCTGGGCCTGGAAAATATCAAAAACCGCTACCGCTACTTTACGGATGCGCCCGTGCGGGTGGAAGAATCCAAAGAACGGTTTGAGGTGAGCATGCCGTTGTTGGGGTAAAATCAGCTCACATCCAGCGGCTCATCCTTGCGTAAGGCCTTGTAGCGCCCCTTCCCAAATTTAGTACCGTTGAATTCTACTTTCCCCTTCAGGGCTTCGCGCTCTTCTTCCGGCAGGGCTTTGAAGTCGCTGCAGGCTTTGGAGCAGCAGTGGTCGTACTGTGCCGCGCAGGCCGGGCACTGCAGGAAGAGGATGTGGCAGGCATCGTTGGCGCAGTTGACATGCGTATCGCAGGGGGCACCGCACTGATGGCAGCGGGAAATGACATCCTCGGTGATGCGTTCGCCCATGCGCTCGTCGAATACGAAATTCTTGCCGATAAATTTCTTGGGCAGCCCCTTCTGATCGCACTGCCGGGCGTACTCGATGATGCCGCCGTCGATCATGTGCACTTTCGTGAAACCGCGGTGCAGGTAGTAAGCGCTCGCCTTCTCGCAGCGGATGCCGCCGGTGCAGTACATGATGATCGGGTTGTCCTTTTTGTCTTCCAGCATTTCCTCCACCAACGGCAGGGCTTCCCGGAAAGTCTCCACATCCGGGCGGATCGCGCCTTCGAAGTAGCCCACCTCGCTTTCGTAGTGGTTGCGCATGTCGACCACTACGGTGTCCGGGTTGTCGAGCAGCTCGTTGACCTCCTCGGCATTCAGGTGGCGGCCGCGCTTGGTGACATCGAAGCTGTCGTCATTCAGGCCATCAGCAACGATTTTGTCGCGCACCTTGATCTTGAGCTTGTAAAAGGATTTCCCATCATCATCCACAGCGATGTTCAGGCGGATGCCGTTGAGCCAGGGGATGCTGTACATATCAGCTTTAAAGGCCTCAAACTGATTTTCCGGTACGGATATCTGGCCGTTGATGCCCTCTTTGGCGACATAGATTCGGCCAAAAACGCCCAGCTTGCTCCAGCGCAGGAACAGCTCGTTGCGGAACCGTTTGGGGTCTTCCAGATTGTGGTATTGGTAGAAGGAGAGGGTAACGCGGGGCTCCCCGCTCTCCAGCATACGACGTTTCAGCTCGTCGTTGTTGACGCGGTTGTGTAGAATTGGCATGTTGTGTTACAGTACGTTAACGAATCACAAGTTGCAGGCTTGCTGGGAAAAATTCCCGGCTGCTAACTGTACTTGAAAAAATCGGGTGCAAAGATAGCAGTATTTTGCTTGCTTTTCAAGCCTTTACGCCAGGCTTTCTCTGAGGAGGAAGTCGAGGCACAGGGCGGCCGACCAGGAAAAGGTGTCGGTGCCGCAGCCGCCTTCCCCCGCTGCAGTGCGCCGCGGGTCGAAGTATTCGAAGAAGCCATGCGCATCGAGCAGCTGCAGGCTGTGCTGCTTTACCCTTTCTGCCATTTCTTCCATATCATAGCGCAGCAAGCCCCGGTAAAGCAGCCAGTTGAGGTTGATCCAGACGGGGCCGCGCCAGTACTTTTGGAAGTTGACGTCCTCCGCGAGCAGGCTGTAGGTCGGGCAGAGCCAGGTTTCTTCGGGCCGCCCCCCGAAGGCGGCGCTTTCCAGCGTACGCAGCATGGCTTCGGCTTGTTCCTGATCGGGCACTTCCCCGCAGAGGGGCATGAAGCCGGAGGAAGTCTCTACCGGTATGATCTCCTGTGCCCGCAGGTCGTAGGCGTTGTAAATGCCCCACTCTTCATCCCACAGTTTTTCGTTCATCGACCAGATCGTAAGCTCGTGCCACTGCATGGGCTCCGCGATGTCCTCGCCGATCAGGCTGCCGATTTTGATGAGTGCTTCATTGGACCAGCTGAGGACGCCATTGAAAAGCGGGTCCTGAATGAGGAAGGGGCAGTCGGCGTAGATGCGCTCGTCATCGTAATCGCGCTGCCGGAAGAGGTCGACGAGGTAGACGTAGCGGTCGTAGTCCTGCTGCGTGGGGCGGTGCTCGGCGGCTTTGGGGTTTTGCAGGTCCTTGCGCTCGTAGGGCGGGATATCGAGTTGGGCGATATCGATGCGGGCAAGGGCAGCATCCCAGATTGGGGAATTGTCGGTGCCCCCCTCCCAGGGGTGGCGGATGTATACGAGCCCCTCCCCTTCCGGGTCGCGGTGTTGGTAGAGGTAGCGGTGCAGGGCCAGTACTTTGGGGTACATTTCTTTCAGGAAAGCGCGGGCTACGGTTTTATCCTCCGCAATTTGGTACATTTCCCAGAGTACGAAGCCGTGCACGGGCGGCATGCTGATACCGGAGGTGGCTACCCCTGCGGGGGCGTGGGGGGAGCGGTGGGCCTGCCAGAAGTCCGGCCCCGGGAAGTAGCGCGCCTGGGGGTCATCGCCAAAGACAATCTGCGGCAGCATACCATTTTGCCACTGCCCGCGGAAGAGGTGGCGCAGCTCGTCCATAGCCCGGGTCATGCTGTGATAGGCGTTGCCGAGGGCGATGAAGCCGGCGTCCCAGTTCCATTGGTGGGGGTACAGGCTGGGGGCGGGCTTGGTGAATTGGCCGTTCCAGTTGGTGTCGAGGATGGTGCGGGCCTGACGGATGAGGGCTTCGGTATCCATGGGTGTTTTTTGGGGTAAAATAAGCTTTTTTTGGTGGGCTTTTCCTTTTGCTTAGTTGAGGCTCAGTGATGAGCTGTTTCTGGCTTTGGAGTATTTGCCTGGCAAGGAAGCGAGGGTAGGGCGACTATCCATACCGCGCAGGGAAAGGTGTGACTTCTCCGAAGTCGGCCGCCTTTCCTGAATACCAGGGGCGACAAAGGTGTGACTTCTCCGAAGTCAGCCGCCAGGCGCCAGTTTAAGGTGCAACTCTCCCTGGCTTTACCGGACAGAAGGGCTCCTCGAAGTGAGTACCAGGGGCAACAAATATTTGACTGTAACTGGTAAATACTGCTGGCGGCCGGACGGATGCTGTACAGGCGAGGCGCGCCTTTAGCCCCTCCGTAGCGCAGCAGCTCCCAAGTTATCGATGGGTTGAAAATGGAAAGTCCAAGGGGCCAGAGGATTTTGGGAGTGTTTAGAAATGTGTGTCGCACGCAGAGACGCGGAGGACGCAGAGCTTGACTACCAATGAGTTAAACATGATGTATTCCAAGCAGTCACAGTTTAGTGAACAGTCCCATTAGAAACCGAAGCATGCGAAAACCTGCCTTATCTAAACTACTGGACATTTTTGAGACGGGCCATTAAAACCATTTTATCTAGTAGTCTGAGGACAGCCTTAATGTTGCCATTCGCGCGGCGTATACAATAGGAACGCTGATCGCACTGACAGCGGGGCAGGGGGTACCCGGGGTACAGCTTCCCGCTGTGCTCCTGATTGGTCCATTGTGAGGCAAACTACGAGATGCTTTCCCACTACGTTCGGCCGGGGAGACCGACGGGTGGATTCCTGCGGAGCGCCTTGCTGAGTAGATACAGGCAGCTCGCTGCTGCGCCGGGCGTACATGCTCCTGCTCGCCTGAGCCTTAGCCTTTCCGGGTACGTCGGTGCCCCTCACAAGCTAAAACGCATCGTCCTGCGCAGCTTCGGCTTTCGGCCGCGGGTTACACAATACTTCTGGTGGCGGTCTTCGGCTTCCCAAAAGGTGGTGGCAGCAGACAGCTCGGTAGCAAGAGTATAGCCACGCTCCCGCAATTCCTGCATAAGCTGCCGGGCAGTTTGCTCCTGCTCACCGGTATGGTGAAAAATAGCAGAGCGGTACTGCCCGCCCTTACTGCGGCGATCAATGGCGGGGTCGTGGATTTCGAAGAAGAAGCGGGCGAGAGTTTCGAAGCTGGTCTGTGCAGGGTCGAAGGTGACCTCCACTGCTTCGGCATGCCCGGTGGTTTTGGTGCAAACCTGATGGTAGGTGGGGAAGGAGGTATGCCCGCCGGTGTAGCCGACGCGGGTAGCGATCACCCCCGGCTGCTTGCTGAAGAAGTATTCCTTGCTCCAGAAACAGCCGCAGGCGAAAGTCGCTTTTTGGTATTGGTCTACCCCTGCTGTTGCTCCCATTCTTCCTGAGGGATAAACTTCATGGAGATGGAGTTGACGCAGTGGCGTGTATTTTTGGGCGTAAGCCGCTCGCCGGTGAAGACGTGCCCGAGATGGCCTCCGCAGTTGTCGCAAAGGATTTCGACACGCCGGCCGTCAGCATCGCGCTCGCGGCGTACGGCACCGGGGATTTCGTCGTCGAAGCTGGGCCAGCCGCAGCCGGAGTCAAATTTATCTTCGGAACGGTACAGCGGAGCTTCGCAGCGGCGGCAAACGTATACGCCGGGTTCTTTGTGCTTGTCGTATGCTCCGGTGAAAGGGCGCTCGGTGCCTTTACGGACGATGACTCGCTCTTCCTCCGGGTCAAGCGGATTCCAGTTCTCTTTGCTTTTCATAAACGGTGGTTACGGTTTTGTATGCCGCAGCCCTATTCCTCCATAGAGAAGTCGATCTCTTTGATGACATCCATGGCTTGCTGCGCTTTGTCCCTGGGGGTGTACAGGGTAGCTGCGCCAATGGATGGGATAGCGCTGTCCGGCTTTTCCAAAATATGGCTTTCAATGCCTTGTTGCTTCAATGCATCTTCCACCAGTTTGGTTTTGAAAATCTCTGAGGATTCGAATACTTTTACCCAATCTTCTTTCATGTGGTTTCGCGTTTTAAATTGATGGCATAAAAAAGTCGCTTAATAATAACAATACGAGCGAAGCTGATGTTAATGGAAGCCGCT
>CAJXXJ010000152.1 GCA_913062745.1 uncultured Phaeodactylibacter sp. | reverse complement strand
GGATATGGCGTACACCGGCAACAACGGCTTCTTCGAGCTGTTGGACCTGCCTTTCGGTAACGACTATACCGTGAAGCCAAGCCGTAACGATGCGCCGCAGAACGGAATCTCTACCTTTGATATGATTCTGATCAGCCGGCACATTCTCGGCGTGCAGCCGCTCAATACGCCGTACAAGATGATTGCTGCGGATGTGAACCGCTCGGGCACGATCTCCACCCTGGACCTGATTGCCATCCGCAAGCTGATCCTCGGTATTGATGACGAGCTGCCTAACAGCAATACTTCCTGGCGCTTTGTGGATGCCAACCACCTGTTCCTGAACCCGAACGATCCTTTCGTGGGCCCCATCCCCGAGGAAGTGGTGATCAACGATTTTGAGGGCGACCACATGGATGCGAACTTTGTAGCGATAAAGGTAGGCGATGTGGACCTCTCGGCTCAGCCTAATGAAATGACGGCAGGCGAGCTGGAAGACCGAAACTCTGCCGGTACTATGGTGATCAATGTGCCGGAGATGAATGCCGAAGAAGGCGAGGAGTTTACAGTGCCCTTCACCGCTGCGCAGATGGACGAAGTGCTCGGCTATCAGTTTACCCTGCGCTTCAACACCGATATACTGGAATACGTAGAATTGAATACCGGGGCGCTGCCGAGCTTGTCTGAAGCCAATTTCAACCTGCTCAAGACGCACGACGGCTGGATTACTACAAGCTGGAATGTAATGGATATTGTGCCGCAGCCCGAAGAGACACAGCTTTTCAGCATCACCTTCCGGGCACGCCGTGCGGTGGGATCACTGGAGGACCTGATCAGTATCTCCGGAGTGCCCACAGCTGATGAAGCGTACAATATGGAAGGCGCTATGCTGGACATCGGGCTCAATATCGGTGCCACCATTACGGCTGCCGGTGCTATAGACCTGGAGGGCTACGAACTGTACCAGAACCGCCCCAATCCATTCAGCAACATGACCGTGATCGGATTCAAACTGCCGGTAGCCGGTGAAGCACAGGTGACGGTCTTCGATATGTCAGGCAAAGTCGTCTTTACCCATCAGGCCTACTACGGCTCCGGATCGCACGAAATTGTGCTTAAAGGCGAAGACCTCGGTACTTCCGGACTATTGTACTATCAACTACGGACCGCCAATTATGCGGCAACTAAGAAAATGATTTTGATGGACTAGAATTCCCATCTTTTCCATAGCAATTTTCGTTTGACCACTGAAAATGCCTCCGTTTTAAACAAGCGGGGGCATTTTTCTTGCAGGGCAATGAGTATTTACCTATATTGCGAAAGAAATTTACATCCCCCCAATTTTAACACCGGAGGAACGCAAAATGCGTTGGATACCCCCCTCCATCCATTAAGTCCTCCACGAGCTTTGAAAGGCTAGGCTATTACTAGCTAAACACACGTAACACAGGAAGATAGCGGTCCGCCGCTATCTTCCATTTTGCGTATCTGAGAAAGCGTTCCCCCCTTACCCGCAATTCACCCTCTTTAATGAGTTTTGGCATGTTACGTCCCTTTGTGAAACCCTTACAGGGGCGGTCTATGCCTGAGAAAACCGCTGTACTGCAGCGAATCGGATAGTCTTTTAATGAAACCGCAGGGCCACAGCAGCCTGTGCCTGCTAATGCCGGGTGCCTTCAGGGCATTTGCCGCATCTACCCCTTTGTATCTTAGGAGGTTCAACAAACACCCTTTAGCCTGGAGCAACCGCTGCGTTGCGTCAGGCTATAGGCTTATTTGAATAACGCTATTTATACTGATGCGAAAAGACTAAATCGACTGATTATGAATTGGAATGCCTTACCCGTTACTTTTTTCCGGCAATATGCCGCCCTTTGGCTGCTGTTGCTTTATCCTGCCTTTTCCTGGGCCAATAACCCGGGATACGATTATATCCCGCCTACTGCTGTCTGCGATGACCTGGTCCACGTTTCTCTCAACGGGAGCGGACAGGCCATTGTATACGCCGGTACCTTCGATGAAGGAAGCAATGACAACAGCTGTTTTGCAGGCGTAAAAGTGCGGCGTAAGGACGAGCCGTACGCCCCGTTCGGCCCTTTCGTTATCTTCGATTGCGATGATGTGGGACAAATCATCGAAGTGGAGCTCAAAGCTTACGATTGCTCCGGCAATACCAGCGTTTGCTGGTCTTCTGCGCTGATAGAGGATAAAATTGCTCCTTACATCAGCTGTCCCTATCCCACTACCGTCAACTGCGACGAAACGGAAGACTGGGGGGTAGTCGGCATGCCGACTGCTACGGACAACTGCAGCCTGGCTTCCCTTGATTTCACAGAAACAGACAATACCGGCTCCTGCGGCACCGGGCTGCGTACGCGTACCTGGGTGGCCACAGACCACTCCGGCAACTCCTCTTCCTGCGTGCAGCAAATCTATGTGGTGGATAATACGCCGGTTTATATTGACTTCCCGCCGGATTATACCACCTACGACTGTACCTCCGTCAACGACTTGCACCCGGACAGCCTGCCGGCTCCCTTTGACCGTCCTAAAGTCATCGGAGCGGACTGCGAGCTGATTGCGACAAGCTATGAGGACTGGGTCTTCACCGCAGCATCACCATCCTGCATCAAGGTCATCCGGAAGTGGAATGTCATCGACTGGTGTTCCTACGATTACGGGGGCGATCAGGGCTATTGGTCAGATACGCAGATTCTCAAAATACAGGACACTATCCCGCCCTCCTTTACCTGTCCCGATGATGTGGTGGTATCTACAGACTACGGCGGCTGCGATGCTACATTTACCCTGCCGCAACCTACGGATATTGAAGATTGCCTGCCTAATGTGGAGGTGGACATCATCACTGAGCTGGGAGAAGGCCCGGTATATAATGATATAGCAATTGGCGAGTACACCGCCAAATATGTCCTTAAGGATGGCTGCAACAATACGAGCAAGTGTGAGATCAACGTCTCTGTAGTGGACGCTGCACCGCCTACTGCAGCCTGCCTGAATGGCGTTTCCCTTTCCCTGATGGTCAGCGGGATGGCCGAAATCTGGGCCTCCGACCTGGAAGTGAGCAGCTACGACTTCTGCACGCCCTACGAGGATTTGGAGTTCCGTATCGGGCCAGCGCCTGCGCCAGGGCAAACCGACCCGCCGGCAGAGGATGTCCTCTTTTTCGACTGTGACGACCTCGGCCTCAACACCATTGCCCTGTGGGTAGGCGATCAGGCCGGTAACTGGAGTTATTGCCTGACCTACGCAATCGTGCAGGACAATCAGGGCGTCTGCGGAGAAGCGGATCCGGATGGCGCTTATGCCTATCTCTCGGGCTTTACGCACGATGAGCAGGGCCACGGTATCGCGGAGACGCAGGTGTGGATAGACAGTACCAACTACATGTACATGACCGACACGGCCGGGCACTATAAGTTCAACAGTATGCAGATGTACGAAACCTACACCCTCCGCCCGCAGCGGCAGGGCGATGATATGGAAGGCGTGGATATGTCTGACCTGATGATGCTGGCGAAGCATCTGTCCGGGCAGGATACCCTGGACTCGCCCTATCAGATTATTGCCGCTGATGTGGATGGCTCCGGCTATCTCAATGAGCAGGACTTGCTAATGCTCCACTTCCTCATTCTGGGCATGGAGTACGATATACCGGACAGCCTTAACTGGCAGTTTATCCCTGCTGACTTTGAGTTCCCCATTGCCAATCCGCTGGCGGTAAACTACCCACAGCACATCACGGTACACGACCTGCTGCTGGATCAGGACAGCCTGGATTTCATCGGAGTGAAACGGGGCGACCTCAACGCTAGTGCCTTCGACGGCCCGGCAAACGCTACTGCTGCAGGAGCACTGGAAGACCGCGCTGTGGCCTGGCTTTGGGCAGAAGGCCGTACGGTGCCCGCCGAAGCTACGGTATCTGTACCAGTGTACGCTGACGAAAACAGCGGGCTGCAGGGCGCATTACTGCAAATGGAATATCCGGGCTTGATTTTAGAAGAAATAGAAGAAGCTGCGGCTCAGTTGATCACTTACCAATCCACGGCTGCGCACGAAGCTACCCTTAGCTGGGTGAGTGGTGTTCCGGTTGACGCCGCTACTCCGTTATTTTACCTGCACTTCCGTGCAAAAGAGCGCGTGCAGCTGCAGGAAGTGCTAAGCCTGAGGCCAGGCAGCCTGCTGGCAACCAATCAGGGAGCGCAGTGGGTGCCAGGCGTTATGCAGTTCCGCGAACAGGTGGCGGAAGCCGGTCAGGTACGCCTGTTCCCGAACCCATTCCGGGACGAACTGCGTATCCGCTTTGACCTGCCTGCTACGCAACAGGTAAGCCTTAGAATTTGGAACGCTAACGGCCAGCTGGTATACGAGCACGAAGAGCAGGCTGCAGGCGGTTTCAATGATTGGCAGCTCCCGGGCCATCAATTGGGCGAGGCTGGAACCTATCTGTACCGCATAGCTGCGAAAAACCTGCAGCACAACGGTAAAATTGTCCGTATTCCTTAGAGGGTGACGGAATAATAGCAACTTACAGTCACATTATTCAGGTGGGAAAGCAGTCCGCAAGCGGTACTGTTTTCCCACTTTTCTTTAGCGGACGAGCCCTCCGATGAGCCGGATGAGCTCCGTTTCTGTTTGCTTGAGGTTGAAGATAGCGGTAAGCCGCTGCTGCGTAGCATTGATATAGCTCACCTGAATGCTGCGGTAGTCAAAGCTGTTGATCAGCCCGCCGCGAAAGCGCTCTTCGGCGATTTCCAGGTTGCGGCGAGCGTTTTGCACCAGCTGTGAGGTTACTTCCACGAGGCGCTTTTGGGTATTGTAGGTAGCGAGGGTGTTCGCAAGCTGGGTATTCAGCTGCCGTTTGAGGTCGGAAATATTGATTTGGGCGATCAGCTCTTCTTTTTGCGCATTCTGCGTTTGTATGTCCCGGGCACCGCCGTCAAAGATGGGATAGCTGGCCGAAAGGTTGACGAACCCCTGGAAGGTTTTAGCAGCGACTTCCGGGATTTGGTTGGTGGTCGAGTTTTCGCCGAAGCTTAGCGTTTGTTCGCCGAAGCTGATGCCCGCATTGTAGGTAGCGCCGGTCTGCAGTTGCACCGTAGGGCGGTACGCTGTTTGCTGCAGCCGCGTATTGATGGAGGCCAGTTCCCGGTTGATGAATTCATTCTGCAGCTGCTGATTGTTCGCCAGCATCTGTTCCTGCAAATCCTGCAGGGCGTAATCCTCCGCTGAGTAGGTGAGCGTATCGGTAAGGATATAGCTCTGGCTGAGGTCATCCACGCCCATCGCAAGATTCAGGTTGCGGATGGCCTGCTCGAAGGTATTTTGCTGCTGTACGTAGTTGGTGGAGTCGTTGAGGTAGGCATCTTGCGTCTGCAGAATATCGAAGGTGCTCGACTGGCCGTATTCTTTGCGCAGCTCCTGATAGGCCACACGGTCCCGGGAGAGCTCCAGCACCTCCGTAAACACCTGCAGCTGCTCCTGCTGAATCAGGGCATTGTAGTAGCTGTTGATGATGGTTTGCACGGCAGACTCCACGGTAACTTTCAGGTTGCCGGAGGATAAGTTGGCCTGCTCTTCCAGTTGCTCCTTAGTGATTTGTACCCGGTAGCCGTCAAAAAGGATCAGGCTGGCTTCTATGCCCGGCGTCACTCCGGTATTTAGAGTCGTGGAAGCCGTCAGCGGGCCGGCTGGGTTGCTCAGGTCCCGGTAGTTGTTCTGGGAGGTCACGGTGAGGTCGATGCTCGGATAACGGCCGGCGATGGCCCAGTCGTTGCTGTTCTCGGCGATATCGACCCGCGTTTCCGCTATCTGTATCTGGTAGTTATTGTCCAGCCCGGTAGCGATGGCATCCGAAAGGCTGAGTGATTCCTGAGCGCTTGCTGTCAGGGGCAGTAGCAGGAGTAATGCGAGTATTGGCTTCATGCAGTTATATAAACTTCCGTTCAAAGACATATCGTTTGAAATAAAAATTGTAAAAGAATACCATCCCAGTAGCAATCAGCTTGGTGATGAACTGGTACTCGTTGAAAAATGGGAAACGAGTCAAACCGTAGATTATCCCGGTGCTGAGCGTCAGTCCGCCCAGGGAAACCAGCAGGGAGAGCAAAAACGCCCGGCCTGTGGAGCCCTGCAAATTGAAGACATAGCGCTTCTGTATTAGAAAATTGACCACCATTCCGCAGGAGTAGGCGATCACATTAGCGGCCACCGGGCTAAAGGTACCGTTCACCAGGACCAGGTAGAGCACGTAGTCCACCGTTGTGGCTACTGCTCCGGAAGCTGCAAATTTTGCCTTAAGCAAAAAAAGCTTCCACAGTCTTTCCTTATCTAGTGCCATACGCTCGCATTTAATGCGAATATAGGCGAAGTTTTTTACAGTAATCCGCCACGGGCTATGAGCGCGGCAATGCCGGCAATACCCCCCACGGCGATCAGTACGTACCACAAAAACTCATATCCGGTCTCCCGGCGCACTGCAGCCTCCACCGCTTCGTAGCTCGGCTTCACGCCATTCCAGGCATAGGAAGTGTACACCTTAAAGCGGTTCATAAGGATGAGCAGCACAGGGAGCAACACCAGTATGACCGCCGTAATCGCCAGCAAGCCAAAGGAAACGGCGATAGCCATCGGTATGAGAAACTGTGCCTGCAGGCTCTTCTCAAACAGCAGCGGCGCCAGGCCTGCAAATGTCGTTACCGTAGTCAGCACAATAGGCCGGAATCGGGCCAGCCCGGTCTCGTAGACCGCCTCCATATGAGACCTGCCTTCCTTCAGCATCGTATTGTAGGTGGTGACGAAGACCAGCGCGTCATTCACCAAAATACCGATCAAAGCGATAATGCCGAGGGCGGAGAACAGGCTGATCGGCAGCCCCATCAACCAGTGGCCCCAGCCTACGCCGATGATGCCAAACGGGATGAGCAGAAAAACCAGGGCCGCCTGCCCGACCGAACGGAACGTAAGCGCAATAATGAAGAACATCAGCGCCAGCGCGATACTGAATACGGTTTGAATCGACTGCGCCGACTTTTGCTGCTCCCGGTTCTGCCCCTCGTAGATTGCGGAGACGGTGCTGTAGTTCGATAGTATTTCCGGCACAATTTCCTCCTTGAGGCTGGCCGTCACATCACTGACGGAGACATCGTTGCGGGCTACATCGGCTTCCACCTTGATTTCCCGCTTGCCATTGATGTGGTTGATATTGATCACCCCCCGCTCAATGTCCAAAGTAGCGATTTCCGAAAGGGGAAACTCCCGCCCGTCGGAGAAACGAATGCGCATATTTTTCAGTTCGTTGATATTGTCGCGGTCCTCCTTGTCGTAGCGCACCCAGACGCGCACTTCGTCCTGCCCGCGCTGCAGCCGCTGTACTTCAGCACCGAAGAAGCCGTTTCGCACCTGCCCGATGACTTCCTGCAATTGCAGCCCCAGGTATTTGCCTTTCTCGGTCAGCTCGATGTTGATTTCACGCAAGCCTTCCTGATTATTGTCCACCACGTCCGCCAGTTCCGGGATTTGGTCCATTGCGGCTTTTACTTCTTTGGTGGCGGCTTTCAGCTCGTCGTAGTCTTCGCCCACCAGCGATATGGAAACCGGTTTGCCAAAGGCGGAAGCTGCCCCGAAAGTCACGACCTCTGCAGTCGGGATTTCCCCCACCGCTTTCCGGATGGAGTTGGTCACGGCCCGGGCAGTCATGCTGTCGCGCTCCTCTCCGTCGAGGATGTTGACATTCAGGTTGCCCTGATAGGTAGTGGGGCCGAGGTTGAGCTCAATGCGTTCAATGGCTTGTTTCTCGCCGTTGAAGTAGTGCTCGCTCAGCGAGTCGCTGGCTTCCCAGGCAGACTCCTGTATGTGCTCGAGCCACTTCATGGTGATGTGCTCCCGGGTGCCCGCGGGCATCTGCA
>CAJXXJ010000151.1 GCA_913062745.1 uncultured Phaeodactylibacter sp. | reverse complement strand
GGTGCGGAGCACGTCAATATGGCCATTGAAGCAGCAATGAAGGCCAAGCCAGCCTGGGAAAGCATGCCCTGGCAGGAACGTGCGGCTATCTTCCTGAAGGCCGCCGACCTTATCGCCGGCCCCTACCGCTACAAAATGAACGCAGCCACCATGCTGGGCCAGTCCAAAACGCCACATCAGTCTGAGATAGAAGCAGTAGCAGAACTATGCGACTTCTTCCGCTTCAATGCGCAGTTCCTTACGGAAATCTACGAAGACCAGCCCCTGAGCGAGCCGGGCAGCGGGGTTTGGAACCGCATGGAATACCGCCCGCTCGAAGGTTTCATCTTTGCGATAACGCCTTTTAACTTCACCGCCATTTCCGGCAACCTGCCGGCAGCGCCAGCCCTGTGCGGCAATACCGTCATTTGGAAGCCCGCTGAAACACAAGTCTACGCCGCTGGTATCCTGATGGAAATCCTGGAAGAGGCTGGATTGCCCGACGGTGTGATCAACCTGCTGCTGGTGGACGGCCCTCAGGCGGGGGATATCATTTTCTCCAACCCTGATTTTGGAGGGCTGCACTTCACAGGCAGCACCAAGGTATTCCAAACACTTTGGCAGATTATTGGCAAGAATATTACAAAGTACAGAAGCTATCCACGCATCGTAGGTGAAACCGGCGGCAAAGACTTTGTCCTGGTACACCCTTCCTCAAATGTAGATCAGGTGGTGACAGCTCTGGTGCGCGGCGCATACGAATACCAGGGGCAGAAGTGCTCTGCAGCTTCCCGCGCCTACCTGCCCCAATCACTTTGGCCAGGCATCAAAGAAGGCCTGATGCGCGACGTGAAGAGCCTGAAAATGGGCAACGTGGAAGACTTCAGCAACTTCATGGGAGCGGTTATCGATGAGGCTGCATTTGACAAAATCAGCGGATACATCGCTCAGGCTAAGAAGGACGACAAAGCGGAAATCCTGATCGGCGGCGGCTACGATAAGTCTGAAGGCTACTTCGTGGAGCCAACAGTTATCGAAGCGAAGGACCCGAACTACACTACTATGGAGGAAGAAATCTTCGGCCCGGTACTGACGGTTTATGTGTACGAAGATGAAAAATTTGACGAGGTCATCGACCTGGTGGATAACACTTCTCCCTATGCATTGACGGGAGCTATCTTTGCCCGCGACCGTGGAGTAGTGCATGAGGTCACTCAGCGCCTGCGCCACGCTGCCGGCAATTTTTACATCAATGACAAGCCAACCGGTGCGGTAGTGGGCCAGCAGCCCTTCGGTGGTGCCCGCGGCTCCGGTACCAACGACAAAGCCGGTTCCATCATGAACCTCTACCGCTGGATTTCACCACGTGCGATCAAGGAGAACTTCACCGCGCCTAAGGATTACCGTTACCCGTACATGGGTGAAGAGTAAGCCGGGCGGTAAAAATAACTTAATGGGGGCAGTTTCGGGATGGCCGGGGCTGCCCTTTATTTTATTTCTACCAACCAGCATTTTTCCTGATGGTACAGCACATCGTACTGAGCTCCGGCATCATCGACCCGCTTCTTTTCTGCATCTCCGCATATCATAAGCTTTTCTCCTGCCTTTGGAGGGTGATTGGGGTCTGTGGGGGTGATACTGTATCCTTTCATGCTATAAACAGAGCTATAGAAACGGACATTAGGGCGATAGAAGAGAGAGGCAATATGATAATTTTTTTCGCCTTCTGCAAATTCTATAAAGTGAGGGTAAGCCTGCGGGCCATGATACTTCACTGGATCTTCACGAAGACAATAATGAATGGTACGGTTGTAGGGATAAAAAAGAACCCCCAGCGTAAGTAATATTTTAAGCCAAGGGCGTCGCCCGACCTGGTTTTGCCACCAAGCTATACGTTCCAGAACCTGAAGGGTTAATAACCATCCGATTGCTGCGAGCAGTGCAAGCATCGGGTAAGCTGGCAGGTCATACCAAGGAAGCTTGGTAGCAGAATTGGAAATCACAAACAAATAAGAAAACGCTGAAAGCGAACAGTACTGAGCCAGGCGGGAAGAATATTGGCTTGTCTGCCGGAACATAAAAATGGCATACCCCATACCGACTAAAGCCAATGGCCAAAAGTAGGTGAACCGTTTAGGTAGATTCCCAAAATAAAAAAAGAACGGATGCTTATGCGATTCCAGTGTTTCATTGTAGCGGCCGCCCAGTTCATTTTCCCAAACTGTCTGTAAGTAGCCTGGGTTCAGCTGTTCTCGGGTCAGGTAAAATGCTGCAATACCGCCTATACAGAGCAATGCACTAAAATAAAAGTGAGGGTTGCGTAACAAAGGCAACAGCTCTTTACGAAGGATCAAATAGAGGAACAGCCCGGGACCAAACAATAACGACGCAATACTCTTGGTGAGCACGGCACAAATGATTCCGACTACTGTAAAATACAGATAGCGGTCCTGCTTTTTCTCCAAATAGAAAAAAAAACATAGCAAGTAGGCTGTACTGAAAAAAGTAAGCAGGGAGTCAAAGTCACCTGTCCTCGCAGAGTGGTGATCATCGATAAACCCGCGTGCAGTAAGCAAGCAGATACTGACAAGCAACCCGGCTGGCCAACCGCCTAGTTTTCGGTAGGCAAGAACGAAAAGCATCGTTACTGTCATCAAACCACCTAATGCAGAGGGCAGGCGTACCGCCAAGTTTCCAGGCCCCAGTAAATTCATGAAGATTGCCTGCCACCAAATGAGCATCGGAGGCTTCGTTCCCCACATGTCTGGAGCTCCTTCGTAAGTAGTAACAATCCACTGTCCGGATTGACTCATTTCCAGAGCATTTACTGCACGGCGGGCTTCATCGTAAATGCGTAATCCGAAAGAGTCTAGGTGAAGGAAGAGTGGAAAATAAAATGCCAAGAGTAAAAGCGCAGCGAGTAAGGCTGATCGGCTGTTAAAATTGATCTGCATGCGGATTGATTGATTCTAGGAGGGTAAATTTAAGCTAAAATGCTTATTTTGAATAGGTGAACTCTTAAACGGACACTCTTAGCTCAGTAGAAAAACATCTTAACCCTATGCATTATTCACTTGCCCTCTGTACATTTTTACTTTTTTGCACCGCATTATCTGCACAACAAACCGGTTGCCACCCTTATGGCTGGAACAAGGTATACCTCCATGGCGGTCGTTTAGAGTGCGGAGCATATGAGACGCAGTTTTGGCAAGATTTCGAGGGGAATATGCTTGATACTTCGGTTTGGCAAACCTTTTTCTGGGCAAAAGGCAACCCTAATGCAAGAACGCATATAGACTGCGAGGAACAGCTTTACTTTCCGGAAAATGTTTCGGTGGACAATGGGGTTTGTACCTTGACTGCGGAATATGCTCCAAATACCACTTTAGTTCGCCGGTTGAGTAATGGTCAGCTTGATACCGTAGTGAGGCATATAAAGACGGGGATGATTATGGGGCGGTCTGACCTCCCTGCTTATCGCTACGGCTATTTTGAAGCTTCTCTTAAGCTTCCTGATGGCCCGGGGTGGTGGCCTGCATTTTGGATGTGGCTGCATGATGAAATTGATGTTTTGGAACATTTCGGGGGCGCGGATGAATTCCTGTATAATGTTTACTCCGGACCTCAGTGTGAGAGCACCTCCCAGCACGAAGCCAAGATAACCGATAATAGGTTTCATCGGTTTGCTGTAGAGTGGACGCCATTCAAAATTACCTTTTTTTTAGATGGGGAACCGCTTCCGAAAGTAGCATACCGTTTTTATGACCTGAACGGCCGTCCACTCAATATATCCTGTGAGCAGCCTGAAGTCCCCGAAGGCTATTATTATCTAAATCCTAATTTTGTGGAAAACCGCTTTCGGGCTTTTCGTCCTATCCTAAACTTATCCGCACTGCCTCGCTATGGCTTGAAGCATTGCACATCGGTAAAGCCTGATTGCGGGGCACCACCACTCATGGCCTGTGGAAAAGATGGGCGTAGTGATTGCGACTGGGGGCATCCCATAGGGCACAATTGCGAAGTACGTGGACAATTGCCGGGTAAACTTGAAATCGACTATGTGCGTATTGAGCAGCGTACCTTTGAAATGTGTACACCGCTTATGATTTACGGAAATGATTGTTGGGAAACGGATTCCTACACTGACCCAAAAGCATGCCGCCCACTCTGCGCCGGCAGGGAAGCAAAGTTATATTTTGAGGATGTAACAGGCCGCCGCTGGCACTCCGAACCTGATATGCTTGAGGTGCAGGCCTTATCCAATGTAGAGATTCTGGGTTTTGACGGGTATGAACTCGTCTACAGGGTCATTGAAGACCGCCCTGCAAAGTTGAGCATGAGCTACCATGGAGCTTGTGGAATTACAGCAACCGCGGGTTACGAAGTCGTACCCAGTCCATGCGGATTGGAGAAGGCTTTCGCTGTAATGCCCAATCCTTTTCAGGATGAGCTGCGCATAATAGCTGATGGTACAGTTAAAGGGCCTTTGGATGTGTCGCTGTATAATAGCCTTGGACAGCAGTTGAGCTTTTATCAATTCCCGGGAGGAGAGCGGGACTATGTCTTGCCTATTGGAGACCGCCTGCCGGCTGGAGCTTATTTTTTGGTAATCCGTTCAGCTGACCGGCGGGCGGTCTTCCCACTTATACATTAGTACACGTGCTGCCCGCCATTAATCGCATAGTTCGCTCCCGTGATGAAGGCGGCGTCTTTGGAAGCCAGGAAGGAAACCAGGTGCGCAATCTCGTAGGTGCCGCCCAGGCGGCCGATCGGGATGCCTTTGACGATTTTCTCCCGCACGCTCTCGTCTACTGCCATTACCATATCCGTGGCGATGTAGCCGGGAGAGATAGTGTTGACTGTGATGCCTTTGCGGGCTACCTCAATGGCCAGCGTCTTGGTGAAGCCGTGCATGCCGGCTTTAGCAGCAGCGTAATTGCACTGCCCGAACTGCGCGCGCTGCCCGTTGACAGACGAAATATTGATGATGCGGCCGTAGTTTTGCTCAATCATCGGGTTGATGACGTGCCGGCAGCAGTTGAACACGCTGTATACATTCGCTTTCATGACGGCATCCCAGTTTTCCGGGCTCATCTTCTTGAATGCGCCGTCGCGGGTGATACCGGCGTTGTTGACCAAAATGTCAATACTGCCCAGCTGCTCCTGTATGGCTTCTACCATATTGCCCACCTGAGCGTAGTCGGCAACATCTGCCTGGAAAAGGTGAGGTTCGTACCCGTCTTCGTTCATTTTCTCTTTCCATGCCTCCGCTTTGTTGGGGCTGCGGTAATTAGCAGCCACGACATAACCGTCGTCCATCAGCTGCTTGACCATATCGGTGCCCAGGCCGCCGGTGGCACCAGTTACAAGGGCGATGTTCTTCTTATCCTGAGTCATAAGGTGGATTTTTTGTTTGTTTTGCAGTGGGCAATACGTCCAATGCAAATATATAGATATTTAGATGTTTGTGTGTTTTTTGAGCAGGGTGATTTTTGTCAATGCTGTTTTAAGTCAAGGGTGGGGTAGGGGGATTGGGGAACAAATCAGGACGCCCGGTTTTGTTGTTGATTTGGGCTTTTTTGCGTAAGCAAAACAAGTGAGATACAGGAATAGAGTGTATGTGTCAACCCCAAATTTATTTTGGTAAAACGTACTATTTCCCCTCCAATCGCTGCTTTTCTTCTAACTTAAAAGCTGCTTTATTGGCATTAGAAACAGTTATATGGCATCACAGGAACTAGTATGGGCTACCGCAGCCCTGTTGGCGCTGTACGGCGCGGCGATATTGTACTTCGTTATCCGCGGCGCACTCCGCATTCAATCGATCTCCGATTATGCAGTAGGCAGTATTCAGTTCTCGCCGGTTGTGGTGGGCTTGTCGCTGGCTGCTTCCATCACGAGCGCGGCTACTTTCATCATCAATCCCGGCTTTATCGCGCTGTACGGTATCAGCGGTATCTTAGCATTGGGCGTTGTGCTGCCGCTGGGCGTTTACGGGTCGCTCATTGTACTGACCAAAAGTTTCCGCAAGCACGGTTCTTCCGTCAAGGCGCTGACGATGGCGCAGTGGATTGGCAAGCGGTACGGCAGCAAGGGTTATGCGCTGTTTTTCGGTTTTCTTTCCCTGCTGCTCATCACCTTCATCGTGCTCATTTGCGTGGGCATGACCAAAGTGATGTCTAAAGCGCTGAACGCAGAGGAGCTGTACGTGCTGATCGGGCTGGTGATCTTCGTGTTTGGCTACATGATGTTCGGCGGCGCCAATTCCATGGTGTACACCAACACCATACAAGCGGTGCTGATGATCATCGTGGCGGTGATTCTGCTGGGCTCCGGTTACGAGCATTTCAGCAACGGCGTGAAGGGCTTCCTGGATAAACTGGCCGCAGTGGACCCCTTGCTGGCCGAACCTGTCAACCCCTCGAGCTTCCTGTTCCGGGACTACTTTGAGATCATCTTCTGCTCCCTGATTGTGGGGATCGCTATCGTTTGCCAGCCGCATATCATCACCAAGTCGCTGCTGCTCAATGATGAGAAAGATGTCAATCGCTACCTGGCAGTAGGCATCGTGGTGGAAGCCTTGTTCTTTGCCGTAGTTATCGCCGGCCTGTACGCCCGCCTGCGCTTTCCGGACCTGACCGTGGACGGCGAGCCCATCAATATGGACGGAATCATCCCGGCCTACGTGGTGACGGAATTTCCGGTGGCCGTTGGGCTTATCGTTATCCTGGGCCTGCTCTCAGCGGGCCTGTCTACGCTGGAGGGGCTGATTCAGTCGCTGTCCAGCACGATCACTTCGGATATTATCGAGCCGTTGTTTGGGCAATATATGGGCAGTGAGCAGCGCAAGCAAAAGCGGCTCATCTCCATCAATAAAATAGTCATCGTCCTGCTGGCCGGGGTTTCTATTTTGCTTTCTTACGAGCAGCTCATCAATCCCAGCCTGAGCGTGGGCATCTTCGCACAGAATGGCGTATACGCCTATTTTTCTGCCGCGTTTGTACCGGTGCTCATGGGCATTTTCCTCAGGAAAGTGCCCCGCATTGCGCCGATTGCTGCCTCTGTCACAGCAGTGGTCGTTCACTTTGGGATGTACTATGGGCGTATTGGTAGCTACATGCAGGCAGAAATCCGCAACCCCGCAGTAGCCGCTACCTTTGCAATCCTCAGCTCGCTACTGGTGGGCTTTCTACTGTATTATTTGTTGCGAGGGCGTCATTCCACGGATGCGGCGCAAGAAAAAACAAAGCCCTCCCGGAAAAGTCCGCTGCAATCCGTAGCTTCGCCCCTCCGCGGCGATCGTGCTGCCGGCTCATCCAAGCAAGACCAGAAAGCCATGCAGGCTAAAGCGACTTTATCCAGGTACATCAGTTTGTCAGAGGATGTACACATCCATTATACCCTTACGGGAAAAGGAAAGGAAACCCTGCTGTTTGTGCACGGCCTGGGCAGCAATTGTAAGGCCTGGGATAAAGTAATCCCCTACCTCTCCGACCGCTACCGCTGCATTGCGATTGACCTTCCCGGCTACGGCCTTTCGAGTACGGGTAAACATCCCTACGGCGTTCCTTTTTTTGCCAAAAAAATCAACGAGCTGGTCATTAAGCTCGGGCTGGACAACCTCACCCTCGTGGGCCACTCCATGGGCGGGCAGTCGAGCATTGCCGCTGTACTGGAACAACCGGAGCACTACGACCGACTGGTATTGGTAGCGCCTGCCGGCTTTGAAGTCTTCAACAGCACCGCGAAGGCTATGGTCCGCACGATGTATAAACCGGCCTTGCTGCGCGCCATGCCCGATGAACAAATCCGCCGTAACTTTGAAGCGAATTTCTACGCCTTTCCGGAGGATGCTCAGTTCATGATCGATGACCGCATGGAGCTGAAGCAGGATAAGGAAGCCTACGACCATTACTGCCGCATGATCCCAAAATGTGTT
>CAJXXJ010000150.1 GCA_913062745.1 uncultured Phaeodactylibacter sp. | reverse complement strand
TCATTCACTACAGAAAAGGTGCTCTGAATCTCATCCTGCTGCATCTCGAAGCCAGCCAGTGCATTAATGCTGTGGCGGTCGAAACGCTTCTGGAAATTCAGCGTGTAGTTGTTTACTACCCGCAGGTTGTTGGTCGTACCCACCGTTTTCGTACCCTGTACGGAAGACTGCAGCCCGGAAGGCTCGAATAGGTCTTCGCGCAGGCTCAGCAGGTCTACGCCCAGCTTAGTCTGGAAAGTCAGGTAAGGCAAAATCTTGTAGCGTGCGCCGATGTTACCAATAACACGGTTGGTCACGATATTCTGGTCATACAGCGTAGTAGCTGCTACCGGGTTTTCCAAACCGAAAGCAGTGCCGTAGGAGCCATCCTCGTTGAATACCGGCACCGTAGGCGGCAGCAGGATAGCAGTGGAAACGGCACCGAAGATGTTGTTATCGTTCTGTACCGGCTGATTGTCAGAGCGGGTAAAGCCAAGGTTGACGTTGAAGGACAGCTTTTCTGTCACGTAGTTGTCCAGGTTCAAACGGGCAGAGTAGCGGGTGAAGCTTGTACCCTCAAGGATACCTTCGTTATCGCTGTAGCTCATACCTGCGAAGAAGCGGGTCTTTTCGTTACCGCCGTTTGCGCTCAGGTTGTATTCCTGAATGTTGCTTTCGCGGAAAATCAGGTCCTGCCAGTTGTTATCGCCGGGCAGTGCACCTGCCGCTACCTCCGGAGAGCCAAACAGCTCGGTCATGTATTCGCGGTAGCCTTCCCGGTCTACGATGTCGATCGGGTTGGGCAGGTCCTGTACGCCGTAGGAAGCGTCAAAGTTAATTTTGGTTTCGCCCGCCTTACCAGACTTTGTGGTAATCAGTACCACACCGTTGGCACCACGGGAACCGTAGATCGCTGCCGCAGATGCGTCCTTCAGTACCTCGATCGACTCGATTTCGTTCGGGTTGAGGTCCGCCAGCGGGTTTTGGTTCTGACCGCCCAGGTCTACCTGAGAAGCCGGGTCGCTGATGATCGGAATACCATCCACTACGTACAGCGGAGCGTTGCTTGCGTTGATGGAAGTCGCACCCCGTACACGTACGTTGAAGCCAGCGCCCGGCGCACCGGAAGTCTGCTGTACGACTACACCGGCAGCACGTCCACGCAGTGCAGACTGTACCGTAACACCTGCCTCATTGAGGAATTCTTCGCTCTTTACAGAGGAAACGGAGCCGGTGATATCCTTTTGGCGCTTGACGCCATAGCCCGTCACCACGATTTCCTCCAGCTGAGCGACATCTTCTTTCAGCTGAACGTCAATGACGTCAGATGCTCCAATATCAATTTCCTGAGTAACAAAACCGGTGTAGGAAAACACCAGCGTTTGAACGTCTTCGCCGACTCTGAGCGAGTAGTTGCCATCAATATCGGTTACGGTACCTGTGGAGGTCCCTTTGCCAAGGATAGAAGCGCCGATCAGGGCTTCCCCTTCCACATCTGTCACCGTACCGCTGATGGTACGCTGCGCCATAGCGGCGGTTACTCCTGCCAATACCAGCAGAAGCACTAGTGAGAGTTTTTTCATAATAATCCCAAATTTAGTTGTACAATGTGTTTATGTATAGTGGGCGAAACACCCGATAAACCAAACTTTATTGTAAAAAACCAATCCATTTAGAGCAAAAACGGAATAATCCTTCCGAGACTGCTCAACGGCAAATTAAACAAACAAAAGGAGTAATATGCTTAAGGTTGCAGCAAATTTTCGCTAATCTTAGCAAATAAACTGCCAAATTTTCGCACACTAGCTCTTCTAACTTATTAATCCTCAACACATAAGCCGTTTTGATTACGCTTTGCTTTTTTTTGCATTTTTGACTGCACACTGACTTCCGGGCACATCCAAAAAAGTTAAACAAAACCAGCCCGGGGCATCAGACTCTTTGCTAACGCGCCAACAGGCCTAAGCGCTGCCCGCAGCCCCGGAAGCAGCAATTATGAAACTTTTCGCGGCAAATAGGGTTTGAAAACAGTAGGCAGGCTGCCCGGACGGCAACCGCCGGGCGACTAATCATTATATGGCAATTCCAGCATGGTGAAGAAATCCGAATCCAATACCTCAACTCGCATTTTTAAGCAGGCCGAAGCGCTGATCCCTACCCCGTGGGGGGATTTTAACATGATCGCTTTCTCCGAAAACGAAGAGGACTGGATGCCCCACCTGGCCCTCGTCCATAAGGATGTTGACCCTGCACAACCGGTTATGGTCCGCCTGCA
The DNA here is from genome assembly GCA_913062745.1 of uncultured Phaeodactylibacter sp. GTDB lineage: Bacteria > Bacteroidota > Bacteroidia > Chitinophagales > Saprospiraceae > Phaeodactylibacter. The sequence goes on along the minus strand of CAJXXJ010000150.1, from coordinate 5,696 downwards.
CTCGGAGTGCATTACCGGCGACCTGTTCGGCTCCAAGCGCTGCGACTGCGGGGAACAATTGGCGGAAGCCCTCTCTCTGGCTGCTGAAAACGGAGGCGTGGTCCTCTACCTGCGGCAGGAAGGGCGCGGCATTGGCATCATTAACAAGCTGAAGGCATATCAGCTGCAGGACAAGGGCCTGAACACCATAGATGCTAACATCCACCTCGGCCTGGAAGTAGATGCCCGGCAGTACGACATCGGCGTACAGATGCTGGAAGCGCTGGACATCAAAAAAATCCACCTGCTGACCAATAACCCGGATAAGATCGACGCCTTCGATCATTCTGAAGTGAAGGTCTTGAGCCGGGTACCTTTAATTATAAAGCCCCAGAAAGAAAACCTCGGTTATCTAAAAACCAAGCAGGACGAAATGGGGCACCTTTTCAAGCTTTAACGCTCAAACTGCCTTTCATGGAGGACTTTTACTGGAATGCTTTGCTGAGCCTTCGCCACGCTGTGGCCCACTCCACACAGCCCTCCCTGCCTTTTGTCCTCGATGAGCACGGCAATGTATCTTCCCCGGCTAGCCTGCAGCCGCCCTCTGCTCCGGTCGCCTGTTTCCTGCCCCGGCACGATGCAAGCCTGCCTCCACAGATTCCGGATACTGCTGCAATTTTTGCTCCCCAAAGCACAGTGGAATGGGCGACGCTCCGGCAAGGCAGGCTCGGGCCTGAGGCATGCCGCAAGCTGGAGCAATACCTGGCCTACTGTTACCTGCCGTGGCAGGCACACCGGCAAAAACGGGCGGTAACGGTGGCTCACTTTGCCCAATCGCTGGACGGCAAAATCGCTACCACAGCCGGGCGCTCCAAATGGATCGGCAACCGGGAAAACCTGGTGCACGCCCACCGCATGCGGGCCCTGTGTGATGCTGTCCTGATTGGCGGCGGCACGCTTTCGTGCGATCAGCCGAAGCTTACCGTGCGGCATGTAAAGGGAGAGCACCCCTGCCGCGTGGTTATTGCCCGCCCCGACAGCGATTTCAGTTCCCTGCTACAGGCTTGTTCGAAGCCGGTCCTCGTTTTCGGCAGCGAAAAGAGCAGCCGCAACGGCCGCATACAGTATACCTGCCTGCCGAAAGGCGAGCGGGGGCATATCCCTTCGCAGCTTATTTTGGAAAAGCTGTACGAGAGGGGCATATACAGCGTCTACCTGGAAGGGGGCCCGCTGACGACCTCCCGTTTCCTGAAAGACGGAGCAGTGGACTTTATGCAGCTGCACCTCGCCCCGCTGGTGTTCGGCTCCGGCAAAAGCGCGCTGTGCCTGCCGGAAATCGAGCATGTTAGGGAGGCCGTTTCTTTTTTTGAACACACTTTTCACCCGGTAGGCGACAGCATTATGTTTACCGGGCGGCCGCAGTATGCCCCTTCAGCTGCCCACAACGCTTAAACTCCCCGTTATGCCCAACGCCCTCTGGCACCTCAGCAGCCAACACAGTACCATCCGGCCCGCCCGCCTGACAGAGGAGGGGCTACACGTACGCAGCCTGTACTCCTTAGTCAGTACCGGTACAGAGCGGCTGGTAGCACGTGGAGAAGTCCCCGCTTCCCTGCACGAGCTCATGGCAGTACCGGGTATGGAAGGGCAGTTTTCGTTTCCTGTAAAGTACGGCTACTCGCTGGTCGGGCGGGTGGAAGCGCCCGGGCACCCCATGGATGGCCGGCTGGTGCACTGCCTGCACCCGCATCAGGAGGCCTGCCGGCTGCAGGAAGAAGCCCTGTACCCCTTACCGGAAACGGTGCCGCCGCTGCGCGCCACCCTGGCCAGCAATTTGGAAACCGCAGTGAACGCGGTCTGGGACAGCAAAGTAAGCGTAGGAGACCGCGTACTGGTCCTTGGGTTTGGCATGATCGGCGGGCTGCTGAGCCGGGTGCTGAGCATGATGCCTGCTATCAGCCTGCTTATTGCCGAACCCTCAACTGCCCGCCGGTCAGCAGCGCTGCAAATGGGTTTTGATGCCTGCCGGCCGGAAGAAGTGCAAGGGGCGTTCGACCACGTTTTTCACACGAGCGGGTCGGGTGCCGGCCTGCAGCTTGCCATAGAGCAGGCGGGCATGGAGGGCACCATAACAGAGCTTAGCTGGTATGGCACCCGGGAAGCTACGGTGCGGCTCGGCGGCCATTTCCACTACCGGCGGCAACAAATTATCAGCTCTCAGGTTTCTCATTTGCCGGCGCACCGGCGCCCACGCTGGGATTACCGCCGCCGTAAGGATGCGGTCTTCCGGTTGCTGGAAACAGCAGCTTTTGACCAGCATATTCAGAAGGTGCTGCCTTTTGCAGATGCGCCTGGCTTTTTTGACCACCTTAGGGCGGGCGCCGTAGATGAAATCGGCACTGCCCTGCAATACACCTAATATATGTATAGTGTTACCATCCGCCAACATGTGATGATTGCCCACTCCCTACCCCACCCGGCTTTCGGGCCGGCGCAGCAATTGCACGGGGCAACTTACGTCACGGACGTGACTTTCTACAGCGAGCAGCTGCGGGAGGAGCAAATTGTCATTGACATCGCCCTGGCGCACGATGCGCTCCGCGAGGCGCTGCAGCCATTGAACTACCAGAACCTTGATGAGCTTCCGCAATTCAAGGGGAAACTGACGACTACTGAGTACCTCGCTGCTTATATCCACGGGCAGATCAAGGCTGCTGTGGCCGATCAGTTTGACGGGCGCATTAAGGTGACGCTGGGCGAGTCCCATGAAGCCTGGGCCAGCTACGAGGCCTGAGGCGTTGACTACAGCAATTCAAGGGTAAGTTTCCAAAGCACTTCGTAGGGTACAATTTCTACCTCCAGGCTTTGCCGGGCTTTGGAAAGCGGCATTTCCTGCAGTCGCTTTTCCAGTTTGGCTGCCCGCCTGGTGATAATTTCCTTCTTGAAGCCGTAGTGGGGAAGCAGCAGCAGCATTTTCAGAAAACAGTTGCTGCGGAAAGTGTCGTTTTTGCGCAGGTACCGGAAAGTGTACTGCCGCAGTGCGTCTGCCTTGTCGATGATGTCGTAGTAGCGTTTTTGCTGCAGCAAAAAAAGCACTTGCAGCACGAGGATGGCGATATTGGCCCCGCGTTTGTCTCTGGAATAGTTGGGCACGGCATTCAGAAAACGGGCCAGCCGGAAATTGCTGTGGACAGAAGGCGACTTAATTTTGCCCATCTGGTGCAACAGGTGGATGTAAGCGTCGTAAAGCCTCCAGTATTCACTGCTATTGGCGTACTGTTCCTCAAAGCCGGCGGTGCTATGAGCCAGTTCGTTGATCCTTTGAGCGGTGTTAAACTGCTCAGAATAAAAGCCCAGCAGGATGTAGTGCTCCAGTACTTTAAAGTAGTTGAGGTCTCCCCGCTCTACCAGCCGGAGGCAGTACTTAATGCGGTGCTCTGCTTCCCGGTATTGCTTCATGATGATCATGCTCGGAAGCATCCGCATAGAGAACAGGTACAAAGCGGTTTGCGATGCCCGCTGTTTTTTACCCTCAAAAAAAGATACTGCGCGGGCGCAGGCCTGCATGAGGGCTTCGTGCTCGTAGTTGATCTGATAACACAGGGTGATGATGGAGTGAGCGTACATATTCAGGCGGTAAGATTGGTAACTCCCTACTTGTTCTTCTGCGTAAGCGGCGTACTTTCTGGCTACTTCCAGGACCTCCGGCTTTGATTCTTTTGAGCCGGAAAAGCAGAGCCCCAGCTCGGTGTAATAGGCCTCCAGTTTCAACTCCACTTGCTGGATTTCCGCGTATTCCTGTACCAATTCATTGTACGCTTTGAATTTTCGCGCGTCGCTCTCAATGATCCCATAATGATAGCGAAGCTGATTGGCCATCATAAGCACAATATCGGTGAATTCAAACCGCATGGATTTCTGCAGCGTGTATTCGGCCAAAGGCACTGCTGCTTTTCGCCCGGAGCGGCCCATCAGGATGCGCACTGCTGCCGCGTACCGGTAGCAGGAATAGTACGCCCGCTGAAAGTTGGAGAAATCGGACTGTCCGGAATCCACAAAAAACAAGGTATTGATCAGGCGTTCGCGCAGGGAGCACTTCACCCGGTTAAAGTACTTGCGCCGGTGAGGCTTATCACCGAAGTACGCATGTACTGCATCTGCTTCTTCTTCAAAAGCATCTTCCTGCAGGTCCCGGTAGAGCTGGTCCGGATAGGAACCTGCCTGACTGCCGGATCCAAGGATCTCTATCTGTTTGACTTTGTTTCTCGACACAATTTTTGCGAGGGCTGCCAGTGCTTCATACTTCATTTCCCGACGAATTAAATCACACAATCACCTGTAAACAAATAAAATACACAACAAGATAGGGAAAAAGTGTTGAATTCTGGGGTGTCCGTTTCGCTGCTAACTGTTACAAAACATACGTCAAATTGGCCATAGTTTTGAATTATTAATCATTAAACAAAAATAATTAAAAACTATGGCTGCTATTATCGCATTCATGATCGCAATCGGAGTAATTACTTCTTCTGACCATGCTACTCCTGAGCTTATTGAACAGTACGAGCAGGAATATCAGGAAAGCATCATCATCGAAGACATGGAAATTGTATAATTTCAAAGCACCTTTTACCCTATCAATCAGTTATATACATATCGGATTTAGAACAAAGTGGCTAAATCTGACCTGTTCCTTTTGGCACTGAACTGTTACAGCCATGTCTGTCAGATCACTCTATATTTGAAGTGTTGTTCAAGTAAGTATGCTGTAGAACTCACGGAGTGCTTCAAGTGGCATGAATGAATAGTTCAAAGTGTAGCTTAGCTTCGTTCTATTGGTGTTTCAGATCCCGTTATTCCCCCTTATCTGAATTAGGTGCCTTCAATTTTCTTGAGGCACTCCTTTTTGAGTTCAAAAGTACATTAAATAGCAAGCCCTCTTGTTCAGTGTTTTCACCTAACAAGAGGGCTTAGTGTATGCTACAATAGCATTTGCTGACGCCCCGTTTTGCCGGGGCTTTTGTATTGTGTATGGCGGTTGCCGTTAGGGGTGCTCAACGCATCCTCCCAACGGCAATCTAAGGTCTATTTAGTATCCTCCTCCGGTCTCGCTACCTTCCTCAACGTCCCCTTTGGGCGGGTCCATTTCGATATCATCGTTTCCGGCTACCCGGAATTCCACACGGCGGTTCATGTAGCTGTTGCCGGCCGGCACGAGCAGTTCAGACTCGCCTTTCCACTGCAGGACCAGTCGGCCGCGGCCGATGCCGTGGTTGTTCACCAGGTGTTCGATCACTGCGAGGCTCCGCTTGTAAGACAGCTGATTATTGTAGCTCTCTGGAGCAGAGGAATCTGCATATCCGGTAACCACAAGGCGCAGGTTCGGGTTGCCCTTCATCATACGGGCGATTGAAGCCAGCGTACCAAAGTCGGAATACTTAATCCGGTCGCTGTCGGCACCAAAGTGGATCATCGGCAGGAACCACTCCGTCATTTGTGCAGAGCCGGCACCATCCGGGTCACGCAGCTGATAGTTCTGCAGCTCTTCGGCGATAATTTCGCGCACGCGCTCTTCGGACACGCCGCTGCCGCCCATGGGGCTGATGGGGTTGACGACTACGCCTTCCTCATCTACGCGCTCACCCGGGCGGGGCGGGAAGTAAGGCTCGCGGTCTTTGTAGTCCGGCACACCGTCGCGGTCGCTGTCCAGGGTACGG
>CAJXXJ010000149.1 GCA_913062745.1 uncultured Phaeodactylibacter sp. | reverse complement strand
GGAGGCTGGCCGCTCCACCTCTTTCTCACCCCGGATTTGCGCCCCTACCACGCCGGTACCTACTTTCCGCCCGAGCCGGACGGCCGTAAGCCTTCCTGGATGGATACGCTTCAGTTTGCCGCCTATAATTTTTACCAGAACCGGCGCGCCGTAGAAGCAGAGGCGAGCAAAATAGAGCAGCGCATTGCCCGCCGGGAACGCCCGGCCCGCAAGCTTGCGCAGGGAGATTATTCCCCGGCTACCACAGAGTATGTACAGCGGCAGCTGCAGCAGCAGTTCGACCACGCCAACTACGGCTTTGGCAGCGGCGCAAAGTTTCCCAATACCATGGCGCTGGAGTGGCTGATGTACTATGCCTGGTATACCTCCGACCTGCCGGCGATGCAACACCTGGAACAGACCGTGGAAACCATGCTGCAGAGCAGCCTGCACGATCACGTAGGCGGCGGGTTCGCCCGGTATACCATTGACCCGGAATGGCGCATCCCCCATTTTGAAAAAATGCTCTACGACAACGCCCTCATCGCAAAACTGCTCGGGCAGTTATACCGTTGGCGCCGCAGACCTGTCTATGCGGATGCCCTCCGCCGTACCCTCAGTTTTATGCGTGCCGCCTGGCAGGCTCCCAACGGCGGGTTTTACGCTGCTCTCGATGCGGAAACCGAAGGAGAAGAAGGGCGGTATTACACCTGGTCTTATGAAGAAGTGACTGCCACCCTCGCGGAAGAGCCGGGCTGGTTTTGCGCCTATTATCACATTCGGCCGGAAGGCAACTGGGAGGGGCGTAATATCCTCTACGCCCGGGAACCGGTAGCGGCTTTCGCCAAACGCAAGGACGTGCCGGCGCAAGTAATGAGCGCTTACCTGGAGGACAGCCTTGCCCGGCTGCATCAAGAGCGCAGCCTGCGGCCTGCCCCCGCCCGGGATGACAAACAACTGCTCGCCTGGAATGCGCTGGCCGCCAGCGCTTTCTTCGAAGGTTATACCGCGCTGGGCGACTCTCACGATCTGGAAACGGGCAAGGGCATACTGGATTTCATCCGGCGGGAGCTGCTGGCGGCGGACGGCAGCCTGCAGCATCAGGCAGGGCAGCCGCAGCCGGCTTTTCTGGATGGCTATGCTTACTACATCGCAGCCCTGCTTGACGGGCATCAGCTGATACAGGACCATAGCTGGCTACAGCAGGCTGCTACCGTCCTGCAACGCGCCGAAGAGCTGTTCGGCCGCCGGCAAAGCAGCCTGCTCTGCTATACGCCGGGCACCCTGGCGGATACTCCGGGCCGCCGCGTGTTGATCAGCGAGGAGGATATGCCCTCTGCTAATGCAGTCATGGCAGCCAACTATCAGCGCCTGGGCTTGCTGCTGGGGCGCCCTCAGTGGCGGCAGCGCTCCGACGACATGTTGCGGGCCGTTTTGCCCAGGCTCATGGATCAACCGCTGCCGCACGCAAGCTGGGGTAAACTGCTCTTGGGCCAGGTGCACCACTGGCTGGAGATAGCTGTGGTAGGGGAGCAGGCTTTCGCCAAAACAGAAGAAGCCAACCGGGACTTTCTGGGCCTGCACGTGTGCATCTCAGATACTGAAGCCCGGCCGGAATACCCCCTGCTGGCTCAGCGCGGGCAGCCCGGGCGCACGCTCGTCTATGTTTGCCGGGATTTCGCCTGCCAGCATCCCGTCGAGGAGGTTAGGGACATTTTTACCCGGCTGGATTACCCTTAGCCATCGTAAAATAACACTGCAATGACCTACTTTTTAGGCCGGGTTATTGCGATTCATGTTAGTGATTTGTTATTTTTAGTGTTATTTTATCAAAACTTGCCCACCATTATGAGCTTTTTGGAACAAGCCGAGCAGTTGCTGCATCACATTAAAGTGGGCAAACCTACCCGCCCGCTGGAAACCCAGCTCGCCGGCATGGATTACGCGACCCTGGTCAAAGGGCTGTCGGATGACGATAAGCGAAAGGCGTTTTGGATCAACATCTACAATGCTTATTATCTGCTGCTGCGGCAGCTCAACTGGGAGCGGCCCCACATTTTTGAGATGAAGCTCATACCCCTGGCCGGCAAGCGGTTCAGCCTGGACGATATCGAGCACGGCATACTGCGCCGCTTTCGCGCAAAGTGGGCTGCCGGGTTTTTGCCCAGCCCGTTTTACCGGCTGTTCCTGTACCAGCTGGCGCTTGACCAATCAGATTTCCGTATTCATTTCGCCCTCAATTGCGGGGCCGAAAGCTGTCCGCCCATCTGCTTTTATCACCACGAGTCCATAGACGAGGAGCTCAACATGGCTACACAGTCTTTCCTGCAGCAGGAAACAAAGATCAACCGCGAGACCGTCACGCTGCACGTCAGTCAATTACTGCAGTGGTACCTCGGCGACTTCGGGGGGTACGGCGGGCTGCGCAAATTGCTGTACGACAACCTTGAACTGGAAGCCCGCCCCTGGCGGCTGCAGTTTCGCCCTTACGACTGGACGGAGCGGCTGTACAATTTTCAGGATTAACCGGCCCTGCCAACCAACTTTACGCGCCGTCCGGGCGTTTGCACAACCATAACTAAAGCCAGAATATGCCACAAGCGACGACTGCCTTCCGGGAAGTGCCCGGCGATCCCTTGCAGACCAAAGTTTACAAATTGCGCAACGGCCTGACGCTCTTCCTTTCTGTCAACGAGCGCGAGCCACGCATTTTTACCAATATTGTAGTCCGGGCAGGCTCCAAGCAGGACCCGGCGGATACCACCGGCCTGGCCCACTACATGGAGCATATGCTCTTCAAGGGAACAAGCCGTATCGGCGCTCTGGACTGGGAGCGGGAATCAAAATTCCTGGAACAAATATCCGAATTGTACGAGCAGCACCGCTCCACCCGCGATCCGGAAGAGCGGAGCAGGATCTACCAAACCATCGACCAGCTGTCCAATGAAGCCGCGCAGCTGGTGGCGCCGAGCGAGTACGACCGGCTGCTGAGCGCCATCGGTGCCAAGGAGACCAACGCCTACACCTCCGTTGATCAAACAGTATACCTCAACGACATCCCCTCCAATGAGCTGCACCGCTGGATGAAGCTTGAATCGGAGCGCTTCCGCATGATGGCGCTGCGTTTGTTCCATACCGAGCTGGAAACGGTATACGAAGAGTTTAACATCGGCCAGGATCAGGACACCCGTAAAGTCAATAAGATCATTCGGGAAGCCCTTTTCCCAAAGCACCCCTACGGCACGCAAACCACCATCGGTACAGCGGAGCACCTCCGCAACCCTTCCCAGAAAAAAATCCAGGAGTTTTTCCGCACCTACTATGTGCCTAACAATATGGCAATTGTCCTCTCCGGCGATTTCGACCCCGAGGAAGCTGTTGCCCTGGCGGAGCAATACTTTGGCACCTTTGAGGCGAAAGCCGTACCACCCTTTACCTACGAGGAGCAGCCGCCCATTGAGCAGCCCCTGCGCCGGGAAGCCTTCGGGCAGGAAGCGTCCTTTGTGGATGTCGCGTGGCGCTTCTACGGCTCCTCCACCGACGACCCGATGATGCTGACGCTGCTGCAAAACCTGCTGTACAATTATCAGGCGGGCTTGCTGGACCTCAATCTCAATCAGCGGCAGCGGGTACTCGACGCCAGCGCCTGGACCTGGCAGTACCAGGATTTTTCTGCTCTCGGCGTGGTAGCCCGCCCCCGTGAAGGGCAGTCTATGGAAGAAGTGGAAGCCTTACTGCTGGCCGAAGTAGAGCGCCTGCGTACCGGCGACTTTGACGAGTGGATGCTGGAGGCCGCTATCAAAGACCTTCGGCTGCGCGAGGTCAAACTCAGTGAAAGCAACCGCGGCCGTGCCAATATGCTGACCTATGCCTTTGTGCTCGGGCTGGACTTACAGCGCCTGACTGACCGCTTCGACTGGTGGGAGCAGGTGACTAAAGAGGATATCGTGGCTTTCGCCAAAGAGCGCCTGGGCGAAAACCGGGTAGTCCTGTACAAACATCAGGGGGAGGACCCGGAAGTGATCAAGGTGGAAAAACCGCCCATCACGAGCGTGGAGCTGCGGCGGGATGCCGTTTCCGAATATGCTAAAGACTTTCTCTCCGTTCAGGCTCCGGCTTTGCCTCCCGTATTCGCCGACTTTGAAGGCAGCATAGCGCGGCAAAGCCTGCAGCCTGGCCTCGAGCTGCATTATATCCCCAATACAGACAACGAGCTTTTCCGGCTCGATTACATCTTTGAAATGGGCAAGCTGCATGACCTCAAGCTGCCCCTCGCGATTGGCTACCTTCCGTACATTGGGACCACCCGCTACAGTGCTTCTGAGCTGCAGCGGCAGTTTTTCCGTTTAGGGCTGGCCTTTGATGTGCACACCAATAACTATTACACCTACCTCACCCTGAGCGGGCTGAGCGAGTCTATGCCGGAAGGCATGCGGCTGATGGAGCATGTGATGGAATCGCTGCAGCCGGATGAAGAGGCGCTGCGGGAGATGGTCAACAGCCTGCTGAAACGGCGGCAAAACGCTAAACAGAACCGTAATGTGGTACTGCGCCAGGCTATGGCTTCTTACGCACGCTACGGGCAGGAGAACCCTTTCACCTACCGGATGACGGAAGCTGAACTGCTCCGGTTAGAGGCGGACGAGCTGATTAGCCTGCTGCGGGTGCTCTACAGTTATGAGCATACCGTGCACTACTATGGCCCGCACCGGCAAGGAGAGGTGGTGGACTTGCTGAAACAAAACCATCAGGTGCCCGGACAGCTTAAAACACCGCCCCAAAAACGGGAATTCGAACAGTTGCCCACCCCGGAGGATGAAGTCCTCTTTCTGGACTACCCTATCGTGCAGGCTGATGTTATGCTGATTTCCCGGGGCACGCCTTTCTTCAATGCGGAAGAATTTGAAATGAGCGAATGGTACAACGAGTACTTCGGCTACGGCCTGTCTTCCGTTGTTTTTCAGGAAATCCGCGAATCGCGTGCTTTGGCGTACAGCACCTTTGCCTACTACAGCTCGCCCGACCGCATCAATCAGTCGCATTATCTGCAGGCCTACCTGGGCACACAGCCGGATAAGCTGCAGGAAGCCCTGCCCGCCCTAAACGGCATTTTGCAGGATATGCCCATGGAGCCGATGCAGGCGGAGCAGGCCCGGCTGTCCATTTTGCGGCGCATGGAAACAGAGCGCATCGCTCCCGGCCGCCTCTTCTGGGAAGCTTTTTCCGCACGCCTGCTCGGCTACGAGGAGGATATGCGGGCAGACATCTACCGCAGGCTGGAGCAGGCCTCCCTGAAAGATCTGCAGGAGTTTCAGCAGCAATTTGTGAAAGGCCGTTCTTACCGGCATCTGGTACTCGGCAGCCGGGACAGTATGGACTGGAAAGCGTTGGAGCAGGCAGGAGCAGTAAAAGAGCTGCGTATGGAGGAGGTTTTCGGATATTGATGCGGGCTGCTACCTTTATGCTCAGGGAAACTGTACGCAAGGAAGTGCTTTCCTCCTACAACCTCAGCCATAAGATCGTATATTTGCGCCCATGAATGAAAAAATCCTCATCCTCGACTTCGGCTCGCAGTATACGCAGCTGATCGCTCGCCGTATTCGCGAGTTGTACGTGTACAGTGAAATTGTCCCATTCAACAAAATACCGGAACTGGACGACAGTATCAAAGGCGTTATCCTCTCGGGTAGCCCCTTTTCGGTAACGGATGAAAAAGCCCTGCAAACGGATTTGACGAAAGTCATCGGGCAGCGCCCCGTCCTGGGTATCTGTTACGGTGCGCAGTATATCGCGCAGCAGTACGGAGGTAAGGTAGAGCGTTCGCTCAAGCGGGAATACGGCAAGGCTAACCTCAGCCGGGTCTATAAAAAAGACCGTTTTCTTGACGGTGTGCCGGAAAATTCCCAGGTGTGGATGTCACACGGTGATACCATCATGGAAGTGCCGGAGCAATTTGAGCTGCTGGCTGGCACTGCACATGTGGACGTAGCGGCTTACCGTTCCAAAGAGGGGGCATTTGAGCAGCCGGTCTACGGCATTCAGTTCCACCCGGAGGTGTCGCACAGCCTGGACGGCATGAAGTTCCTGCGCAGCTTTGTAAAAGATATTGCGGGGTGCCACAGCGAGTGGACGCCGGCCGCCTTCGTGGAGGAGACCGTGGCAGAATTGAAAAAGCAAATCGGTGATGACCATGTGCTGATGGGGCTCTCCGGCGGGGTAGACTCTACCGTAGCGGCGTCTCTGCTGCACGAAGCGATCGGCGATGCGCTGGTCTGCATATTTGTAGACAACGGCCTGCTGCGCAAAAACGAATACGAGGAAGTGTTGCATTCCTACAAGGATATGGGCCTGCGGGTAGTAGGTGTGGATGCCCGGGAAGACTTCTACCGGGAGCTAAAAGGCGTAACCGACCCGGAAGCCAAGCGCAAAGTGATCGGCCGGGTTTTCATCGAAACCTTCGAGCGGGAGGCGCTCAAGCTGGAGGAAGAGGACCGGGCTATCCATTGGTTGGGCCAGGGTACGATCTACCCGGACGTGATCGAATCGGTTTCCGTGCACGGCCCTTCGGTCACCATCAAATCACACCATAATGTTGGAGGCTTGCCGGAAAAGCTGAAGCTGAAAATTGTGGAGCCGCTGCGCATGCTGTTCAAAGATGAAGTGCGGCTGGTAGGCAAGGAATTAGCGGTCCCGCAGAATATTCTGGGGCGGCATCCATTCCCCGGGCCGGGGCTGGGTATTCGTATTCTGGGGGAGGTAACACCGGAGAAGGTAGCTATGTTGCAGGAGGCAGATGCCATATATATCAACAATCTTCGTAAATTCGGCTTGTATGACAACGTTTGGCAAGCCGGGACCATCCTCCTGCCTATCCAATCGGTAGGGGTAATGGGAGATGAGCGGACCTACGAAAAAACGGTTGCGCTGCGCGCGGTGGACTCCCGTGACGGCATGACTGCCGAGTGGAGCCGGCTGCCTCATGATTTCCTGGCCACGGTGTCGAGCGAAATCATCAATAATGTAAAAGGAATAAACAGAGTCGTCTATGATATTAGCACTAAGCCGCCTTCTACCATCGAATGGGAGTAAAGCTGTAGCCCTGCTGCTGCTCTTTAGCCTGTCTATATCGTCCTGCTCGCTGTTTCGCAAAGCAGAATCTGAAGAAGAGTCGGAGGAAGTAGGAGAGGAGCTCGACCCCGTACCCGGCAGAAGGGTATATGACCCGGAATCCGGCCAGTATGTACTGGTGGAGGACACACCGGTGGAGCCAATGGATACCATCAAATGGACGGTCATCCCTACGGATAGCATACCGCCTATTCAGTCTGCCGAGCCCACCCAACAGGAACAAGTAGCAGGCAACGAAGTGAGGCTGCTCGACCGGGGCGATTACGGCACAGAATTCTACAGTGCCTACAACGTGGTAGTCATGCTGCCTTTTCTTTCGCAGCGTTTTAACCCCAACAGCTCAGAGATTTACGATAACAGCTACTGGGCGCTCAACTACTACGGCGGCGTGCAAATGGCGCTCGACGAACTGATGCAGCAGGGCGTCAAGCTGAATATGACCATCATGGACAACAAAGCCTCTCCCCGGGAGGTCAGCAGCCTGCTCAATACCCGCTCCGAGCTGTTCAATGCCCATATGATTATCGGGAATTACCGTTCGGAAAATGTGGAGCTGGTCGCCGAGTTTGCCCGGCGCAATGACATTACCTATGTGTCGCCGCATTCTGCCTCCTCTAAAGTAGGAAGCAGCAATCCAAACTACGTGCAGGTGAGCCCTACTCTGCAAACGCACGCGGAGGTCATTACCGAGCATGCAAGAAATACCTACGGCCGCAAAAACCTGGTGCTCGTCTCCCTCGACAAACCGGTGGAGTCAGCCCGGTTCAACTACTTCCAGAATGCCAACTTCATGATGGAGGGCATACAGGAAGACTCCGTAATGCTGCGCGAATACGTGGTCGAGGAAGGTTCCGCTGATTTTAACAACATCAACCTGAGGCCCTACAT
>CAJXXJ010000148.1 GCA_913062745.1 uncultured Phaeodactylibacter sp. | reverse complement strand
CGAAAAATCGGAGTCTCGCCCGATGAAGAACCGCTGCCTTTGCTGCCTCAAGAATTGCAAAACGCTGGATTCCGCACCGGCCTCCTCACCTCCGTATCTTTGGCGGATGCCACGCCCTCTGCTTTCTATGCGCGGGTGCCGGAGCGGGACCAGGCCGCTGAGATCGTACAGCAAATGAACAACGCCCCTTTCCAACTAATGGCCGGAGAAGGCGGTGCCTTGTATGAATTCTTTGAGGAATCCTTTGACAGCCTGCACCTTCATGGAAGACTGCTGCGCTTTGGACAAATCGCCGCAGCAACCGACTCCAGTCAGATCGTCCTTTTCCCAGATAACCACTTCAAAGCAGATAGTACCCACGGAAGCCGTGCGGCTTTCGCCGAGCTGATGGCTGACGCGCTCAGCTTGCTGCACCGCCCCGGACAAGCCTTCTTTCTCGTCGCTGAATCCGGGCGGGTAGACGGAGGCGGCCATAGCAACGATATGAAAACGGTAGTCGACGAAGCCCTGTCCCTTGATGCCACGGCTGCGCAGGCCATGCGCTTTGTGGACCAAAACCCGGAGACGCTGCTCCTTGTGCTTGCTGACCACGAAACCGGTGGATTGTCACTGCTCGATGGCCATCAGGAAGAGCGGTGGGTGCTCGGACATTTCAGCACCAATGACCATACCGGAGTGGCGATTCCTTGCTTCGCCTACGGGCCGGGAGCAGAAAGTTTTACAGGCACCTTGGACAATACAGCGGTCTACCACCGACTGAAGTCATTGCTGCTTGAAGCAGAAAAATAAGCGAACCGGGCTGGCATTGCACTTTGCTGCCAGCCCGGTACGAAGCGACGAGCCATCAATAACTGTCGGTGCTCTAAGAGCGTCTCCTTCTTTTAAGGATTCAGTTCCTCAGCCGGCAAGCCGAGGAAGGGAGACTCGCCGTTGGTGATGATTACCTTGGCATTTTCGGAGCGCGCCATTTGCAGGAAGGCCTCAATGGCCCGAAACCGGAGCACTTCGCTGGTCAGAGAGTTCTGTAAGCCCTCGTTAGCTTCGGTCTGCGCTTTAGCCTGCAGCCGTATGGCTTCCGCTTCGCCGGAAGCTTGTATTTGCAGCCGCTGCCGTTCTGCATCTGCCTGAATGACTGCAGCATCGCGCTCGCCCTGTGCCTGAATGATGCGCCGCTCAGCGTCAAGCTGCTCCTGCTGTTTGATAAACTCCATGCGCTGCGCTTCCTGCTCAGCGCGCAGCTTTTCTTCAATCGATTGCGCGAGACCGGCGGGCAGTACGATCGATTTCATGAGCACATTTTCTACGAGCAAGCCCTTCGGCTCCAGTATTTCTGCCATCCGCTGCTGTATCTCGGCTTCAATCTGGGCACGTTCGCCGGAGTGCATATCTTTCGCCAGGAAGCGGGAGCTGACATCAGCGGCGGCAGAGCGGAAGACCGGCAGGATCACCTCGCTCTCGTACGCCCGCCCGATATCGCGCAGCAGCTGTGGCGCGCTCGAAGGCTGTATGCGGTACAAAATCGACATGACCGAGGTGATAGTCAGCCCTTCCTTGCTCGGCAGGTTGCAGCTGATTTCCAGGTTAACGGTACGCGTAGGCAAGGTGACGATGCTCGTGGTGAAGGGGTTGAAGCTCCGCGGCCCTTCCGTGAGCGCTTCGTCACTGATTTTACCGAGGCGTTGCTTGATGCCGGCCTGCCCGGGCCGGATGATGACACAACTGCTGCACAACACAGCCAGCACTACCATAGGTAGTAAAACTTGTTTTGTTTTCATAGCTAAAAAGTTTTACTATTTAGACTGGTAAAGCTGAGATTTGGTTCATAAACCACCGTAGAGTGCCCAAAGATTCCTATTCGTCCTGGCCAGGCACCTTTAATGGAAGAAATCGTCCCGGCCCAGTATACGTTCTATCCCTTCCTGCGTTCGCCACTTGACCAGCAATCGTTCCCCGCTATGATCCTCGAAGTACTCAATCCTGATAGGGTGCAGACCCTGCTTTAGCACTACCCTTCCGGACCGCTCGCGGGCGCTGTGAGAGCCATCGTTGTCCACAACTAAGCGATTGCCCAGGTATAGCCGGGAGCCATCGTCGGAAATAGTCGATAGCTCGTATACCCCATCAGCAGGCACCTGCAGATAACCCTCGAATACCAAGCCAAAGTGGTCATCCCGCTGCTGTAGCTGCTGCAGATCAATCTCCTGCGATACCCCCTTGCTTTTTGCAGGAGCCTTTTGCAATCCATCGAGCCGGTTAAACTGGCCCTCGTAGTAAGTGTAGCGCAAGCCGGGCTGCACCTCCTTTACTTTGGATGCAGGCATAGGCTCCAGGCGCTCATACTGTTGCTCATACACCCGGCTGCGCGGCACTCCGGTTTTAGTAAACAGCCGGGCCTTCACCACAGTAGTTTCCGTAAGGGGCAGGGCAGATTCGTAAACGGGGCTAGCCTTGTCCGGCATGCTGCCATCCAGGGTGTACCGCAAATCCAACCGGGCGTAAGGATGGCTAAGGGCAGCCTGCCCGGTATGAACAAAAGCAGTCGTGCCGCCAAAGCGGGGCTTCAGCTCCAGCTCCTGCAGGTTGACCCGGTAGGACAACTCCCGCTCATTAGTCATGGCATCGTAGATTTGGAAGTGCAGGTGGGGCACCTCGCTTTTGCTTTCCGCAAAATATATATCCAGCAGTGCGTAGCTATGCTTAGAAGTGATAGCGTTGGCCACCCGCAGCGGGTTCCACTCCGGATCCTCAATTTGGTTGAGGCCGGCAAACTGCAGTTCTATAGCATCAAAATCCAGGGCACCAGGCATCCGATTGACCTCGCCGTAGTGCTGATCTCCGGTGTAGAACAACACGCGCTCCGCCTGAGCTTTGCGAATGACCTCAAACAGCCGCTGACGAGCGGAAGGGAATTTGGCCCAGGTCTCTGACCCGGCGCGTTCGTCCAGCAACACCTGAAAGCCGGAAGCAATCAGGCGCAGGTCAGCCGGTTTCTGCAATTCGCCTTCCAGCCAGGCCCACTGCTGCTCGCCCAGCACGTCTCCATCCGTGTTGGGTTCATCCCGATTGTAGCGTACATCCAGCAGAATGATTTGCAGGAGGTGCGCTCCTACCGGGATATATTCTGCGTAGTAGATGCCATCCTGCCCTGCGGGAATCTTTTCCTCCAGTCCCCAGAAGCGGCGGAACAAAGCTTTGGTTTGATCTTTTAAGGCGTATTCTTTGCCGGCATCATTCAGCCCGTAGTCATGGTCATCCCAGGTAGCTGCAAATGGGTATTGGGCTTTCAGTTGCTGAAAAGCCGGTTTTGCTGCCAGCGCAGCGTAGCACTTTTCTACATAGCTAATGTCGTCTTTGGTGTCGGCGTAGACATTATCGCCTATCCAGAGGCACAGGTCTGGCTCTGCTTCCAGATAGCGCGACAGGGCAGGTGCAGGCTCAAACTGCTTGTGGCAACCTAGCAGCGCAATGCGAAAGTCTGCCTGTGCGGAAATACTAAACGTAAAAGTAAAAAAGCAGCAAAGAATCAGGGTAGGTTTCATCGTTTTTTGAATTGTGTGATGGTATAGGTGCCGGCACCCGGGCCAGGCTTGCGCCAATATGCTTTAGTGCCTTTATACTGGTCTTCCAGCCCGTCGTGGTCATAAACGATCCACTGCAGCTGAAAAGAAGCCAGGCTTTCGCCTGCTCGTTTAGCCAACGCAGCCCGCGGGAGGGCCAGCTCGGCGGAGAAGCCATCAAGTAGCCGCAAGGCTTTGATTTTTGCTCCGGCTGGCCAGTTCTCCTGGCTGTCTACCAGCAGGCTGTCCCCCGGGCTGAAGCTAATGCCTATAGGCTCGGTGCCCGGAAGCAGCAACTGAAATGCCGCCCCGTCTTGCTCCCAACTACTGCGGTAGGAGCTATAAAGTGCTTCGTTATCCTTTACGCGCAGGGCAAAGTATAGCCAGTCCGTATCTGCGGCACAGCGAGCGGCAATACTGCAGTCTTCCGGCCCTTCCCAGCTGTGAGGGTAGTAGCCGAGTTCTTCCGGGGCTTCGTACCCAGGCTCACTCCACTCTTTCCATTGTCCGTCCACAGCCACGTCTTTCGGCGCAGGCTGGCATTGCCGGGAGCGGACGATTCTGATTTCGGTAGTGTCCGACCGGATCAGCCCCTTTGCATCCTCTCCTGCTCGCACCTCCCACATCCACTCCAGAGGATCAAGCTCGCTACCGAACCCAACCTCATTGGCTCGGATGCTCAGTGGAGCCACCCACTGTGAACCGGGAGCCAACAGCGTATCCACAGCAGCCCAGGCAGGCTCCAGCTGGGGGTGCTCCAGAAAGCGCCCCGTCAACCGTACCGGCACGGGGCATTGATGCGCCAACCGCAAGTTGGTTTTCCAAAGCTGTGCAGGCGAATTTTCTACTAAGGCATCGTGGACTGGCCGGCTGCCTCGCAGCAGGCACTCACTCAGTGGTTGCGTGGCTTCTGTATGAATGTCATCAGGCAGAATACCATCCAGCAACAAATTGGCGACCTGCGGGCCATCGGGGCGCATAGTTACCCACGCAAAATGATCAAGCTGCCCAAAGGCTGGCCCCGCCAAAGTGCTTCCTCCTCCGGTAGTCCCTAAAATGTAATAGTCTTGGCCATGGCGCTGCTGCTTCAGATAACGGTGGGTATGCCCGGCGAATACAGTATACGGCCTGCCCTGCAAGGCTTGCTCTATAGCTAAAAACCCAGCTTCCTGCTCCTGCCACAAAGGCTTATGAAAAAACAGCAGCGTCCAGTCGGCTTGTGGATGATCTGCCAGCGTTTGCTCCACGTAGCGGACTTGTTTAGGGCTGATGCGCGAGGGTGCCCCGTCCTCTGTGTTTAGGACGAGGAACAGTACATTCCGGTAAAGAAAGTGGTAGTAGGTACGCCCATAGCGCACCTCCCAGATTGATGTCATACCGGAATGGGAAAGGTCATGATTGCCGGGAACATAAAAGAAAGGAGCCTCCAACCCGGCCACCCAGCCATCGAACTGCCGCCACCAACGCAGGATCTGCGCCGTATCTTCGGTATAGCCTTCTATGAGGTCTCCTACGCTCATCACGAAATCCGGTGCAATAGCATTAGCTTTTTCCACTGCTTGCGGAAAAACCCCGTGCCGGTAGCCACCAGTCAAATCTCCAATGACTGCAAACTGGAAAGACGATTCGGTATGCTCGAACCCCTCCTTTGTCCAGGGATGAGGCCCAGCGGTGGTATCGGGCTGAAAAAAGTTAAGCTGAGCCATCAGTAAAGCCGGACAGCTCAACAAAAATCCCAGAAGTATGCTGCGCATGCGGCCTTATTTTTGATGATACAATTCAGCGAAGGGCAATTTCCGGCGCTTCTGATCTTTCGTTTCGTAGCCGATTTCGAGGCTTTCGCCTAAAAAGTCCTCGAAGTAAGCCACCCGGATAGGATGCAGCCCCGCTTTCAACGCCACATGCCCATAGCGGGTCCGGGCGCTGTGCGACCCATCATTGTCAACCACCAGCTCATCCTGTATGAACAGCTGACTGCCATCGTCTGAGCGGGTGTAGAAGGTATAAATGCCGTCCGCCGGAACCTCCAGGTAGCCTTCGTAGACGAGTGCGAAATGGTCCAGACGGTGGGCTATGGAGTCCGGGTTGCTATACAGCGCAACGCCTTTCCGCAAAGGAGTTAAGGTACTGAAATCGGGTAGCTGCTCACTAAATTCGCCCTCATAGTAGGCGTATTGCAGCCCCGGTTCAAGGCCAGAGCGTTCCAGCTCCAGTGCAGGGTAGGGCTTCACTTTCCGGTAGGTTTTTTCGGCCACTGCGCTGCTCGCTTGCAGCCCGGCATCAAAATAGCGGGCTTTGATGGTGGTGGTGGCGTCTATCTTGATGAGCCCTTCGTACAATGCATCTTCCGGCCCAGGCTCGCTGCCGTCCAGGGTGTAGCGAATATCCAGTCCGGTAAAGGGAGTGCTCAGAGCAACCTGGTGATGATCTAGAAAGACATCCAGCTCAGTGAAGGAAAGGCCGGCCGGCTCAAAATCCACCGGAATATCCAGTATGCCGGACAGCTCAAAGGCGGGGTCAAAGGGATCGCCAGCGAAGCCAGCCGCCCAGTCCAGCTCAAGTGGGTCCGCAATCTCAGTACCGCTTTCGGCGGAAAAGCGGAGCGGGATCGCCAGCTGTATAGCAGAGTCTGCCGGTATTTGCAAGTCAAAAGCCAGCTGCTCAGGTGCCAGCTGATGATGGTGATAAAAACGCCCCTCGAAGCGCAGCGACTTGCTGATAGCTGACAGGGCTTGATCCTGAGCAAACAGGCCGCTTGATTCAACCTGCTCGCTTTTCCCGTCAAGGGTATTGGCTATGCGCAGGTAAGCCACCACTCCTGCCCCTTCCGTACGCAGCAGCAACTGTTCAACCTGAGAGGCATTGTGCAGTGCCATCGCTACGGGTGCTGTATTTTCGTTAAGCACATCTTCTTCTATGATGCCTTTAAGCTGCAGATGCACCACATCGGGCCCGTTTTCTGTCATAGTTACCCAGCTGATATGGTCAAATTCGCCGAGCCGGGGGCTACGCAGCCGGCTGCCTCCGCCGGTGGTAGAGAGTACGTAATACTTTTGCCCCTGCCGGGTATTCTTGAAGTAGCGATGGGTGTGCCCGGCGAATACCGTGTAAGGGCGGCCCTTCAGCACCTCCTCGATTTCAGTAAAGCCATTGAATTCCCGGTAATTCCAAATAGGGTGGTGCATGAAAAGCAGGGTCCAGCGTACATCTGCGTTTTCCGCAATTGCTTTTTTGAAATAGTCCAATTGCTCGCGGCTAAAAACCACCCCGTCCCCGTCGTTAGAATCAAATGCCAGGAAGAGTACGTCCTTGTAGCGGAAGTGATAGTAAGAAGCACCGTAGCGGTCGAGCCAAAGCTGCCGCATCACATCATTGGAAATATCATGATTGCCCGGCAGCGCAAAAAAACGCATGTCCAGTACGGACAGTATGCTGTCGAATTCAGCCCACTGCTGGTGCAGTACCGCCGTATCTTTGGTATAGCCCTCAATCAGGTCGCCCACGCTCATGACAAACTCTGGATGCAACAAGTTTAACTTCTGCATCGCATCACCGAAAATACCTGCCCGGTGACCGCCCGTACGGTCACTGACGATGGCAAACTGGAACTGATCCGGCGCATTGTCGAACGATCTGGACGTCCAGGGTAGGGAATCGGTGCGAAGGGGGTGCTCAAAACCCGCCTGCGCCAGCAAGCAGGATGGGCTGAGGCCCAGGAGGAGTAGGAATAGTACCGCTCTCATGCTCTTTTTTCATAAAAGTAAACTTTTGCCCAATTCTTCAAAAAACGGAATGCAAAGAAGGGGTGTTTTTTAAACTTTACTTTACAATACCACTTTGCCCGGGAAAGCAAATTAATCGCAACACACTGTTTTACAACCTTATATGTAAAATCTCGTAATTATCCCCATTTATCCGGTGCCTTAACCCCCACTTAACAGCGGCCGTTTATCTTTGATGAAAATTAGCGATCAAATACTAAGGTATGCAAAAGCTATCTCTACTGAATGGCCTGTTGTTCACTTTGCTGCTGGTCTCCGGATGCACTTCCCCTTCCGGCCCTTCCCTGCTGTCTCCACTGCCTGCCAGCGAAACGGGTATCGACTGCGCGAACCAGCTTTCCGAATCAGAAGAACTGAACATCATCACCTTCGAGTACTTTTACAATGGCGCTGGAGTCGGCGCCGGCGATCTGGACCGGGATGGGCTGCCGGACCTTTGCTTTACCTCTAATATGGGCAACGCCCGGCTGTACCGAAACCTGGGCAGCCTGAAATTTGAGGATATTACAAAACAGTCGGGCATTAATACGAAAGGCCGATGGACTACGGGCGTGGCGCTGGCAGACATCAAGCGCCTGATCGCGCAGGCAATGCCCTTCTTCCAGCAATAGCAGCCGTTGCCCGTGCAAGGCCTGTTGATCGACCTGCTTTTCCTGCGCCAGCACATGATCGG
>CAJXXJ010000147.1 GCA_913062745.1 uncultured Phaeodactylibacter sp. | reverse complement strand
ATGAATGAGCGGGATCGATAGAAGAACGGATCGGCGGAAGGAGACAAGCGCGCAGCAGCAGCAGCGACAGCAAGGTGGAGGTATAGAAAAGGTAAGAGTAAGCCGTCGGCAGCAGGTTGAAAAAAACGAGCATGCTGAGCTTGAGCACCGCCAGCTCAAACAGCCCGGTACGGCTAAAAGCCTCCGGCCAACGCCAGCGGGCAGCGAACAGGCCCAGCGGCAGCAGCAGAGATACCGGCATGAGGCTGCGGTGCAGCAACGGCAAGTGGCCGTAAGGCACAAATTTGGCCAGCCCCAGGTTGCGGTGTACGGTTTGCGTAATGCTCCATTCCTTTGCCGGGTCAGACAGCTCTGCCAGGTATTTTCCCGGAAGGGACAAAAATTCCGGAATTTCCGGGAAGGCCTGCCCGGCCCCCATCAGGAATATACCGGCAGCCAACGCAGCCACCGTTACCCGGCTGACCAGTTGCCGCCGCTTGCAGGATAACTGATAAAGCCCCCAGGCCAGCAGCCAAAATGCAAGAGCATAACGGCTAAGCAGGCATAAGGCTGCCGCCAGCCCGATCCAGGCCGGCCTGCGGCGCAGCAAGCTCCAGCCCAGCAAGGTGTACCAAAGCAGGACTACTGATTCTTCAGAGATGCCAATCAGGCTGGTATAGTGTACGAAAACAAAGTAGGCCAGCAACATCAACGGCAGGAACAGCAACAGCCCCTGTGCCTTCCAACGCCTTCCCGGCCAGGCTACCAGGCATACCGCAATCAGAAAGAAAAGGGTATTCGCCCATCGCAGGTCGATGCCTATACCAATAGCGGGCAGATAAGGCATCCACATAGCTGGCAGATAAATAGGGTACATGCCTCCCCATATTTCCGGAATTTCAGCGTACACGGGACTACCCGCCCAGAATCGCTCTCCCATCACCTGAAGGATGGGCAGCATGTCGGCAATTTTGTAATCGAAACCCCAGTTTTGGATGATCACCGGCGTTCGCCAGAGTGCTCCTGCAATTATGACCGCCAGCAATACAAAGGCAGGCAAACGGAAGCTACGCGAAGCAAGAGGCTTTGATTGAGGCAACAGCCCGTACAGCCCCACAGACAAGCCCAGCAAAATATAGAGTATGGAAACCAAAGCAAGGCCCCCATGCCGCCAGCCGAACGTCTGGCAGGCGGCCTCTGCAGTTACCAGCAGCGTCAGGCCGATTGCTTGCCCCCACCTCATAGCCGCTTAAAAGCAGCTCCGACTTCCAGCAAAAAGGCTTCAGCGATCAGGCGGTTGGAAGCCAGCATTTCGCCGCCGTGTAACCAGTCATCCCCGCCATTAAAATCCACTACATGCCCGCCGGCTTCCTTAACGATAAATGCGCCACCTGCCACATCCCAGGGCTTAAGGCTATACTCAAAAAACCCATCAAAACGGCCACAGGCTACGTAAGCCAGGTCGACCGCAGCAGAGCCCAACCGGCGCAGGCCCCGGGTTTTTTGCATCAGCTCTCCCAACAACTGCAGGTAGCTTTGAGTGTGATCGTAATCGTAGTAGGGAAAACCGGTGGCCAAAAGGCTTTCTTCAAGCGTCGGCCGCTGACTCACCCGGATGTTCTGCCCATTGAGCCGGGCGCCGCCGCCTTTCCAGGCGTAGAAACATTCCTGCCGGTTGATTTCGTACACGATGCCGAGGACAATTTCCCCTTCGCGCTCCAGCGCTATGCTGATGGAGTAAGCGGGTATCTGGTACAGAAAGTTGGTGGTGCCGTCCAGCGGGTCGATGATCCAGCGCAGCTCGCCTTCTTCATTTTCCACCGTGTCTTCTTCGGTGAGAAACACACTGCCCGGCAGCAGCTGTGCCAAGCCTTCCACCAGCTGGTTTTCGGCTTCTTTATCCACATAGCTGACCAGGCTGTTGCGCTCTTTTTCTTCAATCTGCCCGGCGCTTACCCGGCCGGCTTCCTGGTGGATGAAGCGGGCGGTGCGCTCGGTAAGCTGTACAGCGTTTTGGCATATTTTGGAAAGGTCCATAGGCAGGCTTATTCATCAAGTTGGTAAATATCAGGCAGGTTACGGCCCAGCTCGTCGTAATCCAGGCCATACCCTACCACAAATTTGTTCGGAATTTCGAAACCGGTGTAGTCGGGCTCAAGTTCAAATTCGCGGGCCTCGGGCTTGGAGAGCAGGGTAGCGATCGCCACAGAGGCTGGCCCCTGCTTCCGCAGTTCCGGCAGGAAGTGATACATCGTGCGGCCCGTATCTATAATGTCCTCGACCAGGATAAGATGCCGCCCCTCCACCGGGGCATTCAGCCCGATCATTGTTTTGACCACGCCGCTGGAGGAAGTCCCTTCGTAGGAAGCTAAGCGCACAAATGCAAAGTCGGCATCCATCGCACAGGCCCTTGCCAGATCAGCAGCGAATACAAAGGCCCCATTCAGTATGCCTATAAACAGCGGCTGTTTGCCGGCGTAATCCTGTGCGATTTTCTGCCCGAGCGCGTGTACGCGCTGCTGTATCTCTGCGGCGCTGAGGTAAGGTTTGAAGTACAGGTCATGCAGCTTTATGCGGTAGCTCATTAGTCAATTCCGTATTGGTCCAGTAAATACACCAGGCTGGCCATTGCAGCAGCGCCCAGCTCCAGCTCCCGCTTGTTGACGACATCCGGGCCGTCGATGGGCGTATGGTGATAGTCAAAGTAGCGCTGTGAGTCCGGCTCGAAGCCGAAAAGCAGCCCCTTCTGCCCTTTCAGTCCGGATATGTCTGCTCCGGAGCCGCCTTTGCGGAAAGCCAGTCCGTAAGGCTCCAGC
Organism: uncultured Phaeodactylibacter sp.; assembly: GCA_913062745.1. GTDB lineage: Bacteria > Bacteroidota > Bacteroidia > Chitinophagales > Saprospiraceae > Phaeodactylibacter. The sequence continues at coordinate 5,222 of CAJXXJ010000147.1, read as the reverse complement.
AGCGGCAGCCATTCGATGACCTGCTTGAATTTATCGTTAAAAATATCTTCGTGCCCGTCAGCAGTGAAGCCCCTCGGCGTAAAGCCGCCCCGGTCTGACTCGATAGCCGCCATATGGTATTCTTTCTGCTCGTCGGACCATTCCCAGTAGGCCCGGCCGCCGCGCAATCCATTCTCTTCGTTCATAAACATCACACAGCGGATGGTCCGTTTAGGCTCGTAGCCCAGGTTTTTAATTTGGTGCACCACTTCCAATGCGTGCACGCAGCCTGCCCCGTCGTCGTGCGCACCCGTGCCTACATCCCAGGAATCGAGATGCCCGCCGACCAGGATTATTTCTTCCGGATGGGTGCTGCCACGGATTTCGCCGATGACGTTGTAGGATAGCTTATCCTCAAGCATATGGCTGGTATTGCGCATAAAGACCTGCACCGGCTCCTCTTTCAGCAGCCGGCTGAGCAATTCTGAATCGTTGGTGCTGATCGACAAAGCCGGGATCGGGTCAGCTCCTTCCTGATACACCGTCACGCCGGTATGCGGGATATCATCCAGGCGGGTGGTGAGCGAGCGGACCAGGACTCCAACAGCCCCATGCTTGCTGGCGCGGGAAGCGCCGTACACGCGCTGCCCGGCCGCTTTGCCATACGCGGCAAAAGTATTGAGCTCGGTAGGGTCCATCGGCTGATTGAAAAACACAATTTTACCCTGGAGGCTGCTGCCCAGGCTATCCACCTCATCCAGGCTCTTCACTTCTACCACCTCAGCGGTGATGCCGAGCGGGCCTGTGCCGACCGAATTGCCCAGCGCCAGCGCACGAAGCGGTAGCGTGCCCATCTTCATGCTGTTGACGATGCGCACCTGTTCCGGCTCGCCCCGCTCCCAGTGCGGCACCATTACAGGCTGCAGCCAGACGGTATCCAGCTCCAGCTGCTCCATCAGCTGCCGGGTATACTCCACTGCGGCAGCGGCCTGCGGAGAACCAGCCAGACGCCCGCCTATGCGTTGCGTAAGGTACTGAAGCCAGTCGTAGCACTGCGCATTCGTGAGGGTATTGTCGTAAATCTTGCGGATGTAAAAAGCATCTTGCTCCGTGGTCTCCTGCGCGGGAAGAAGCAGGGGAAACAAGGCGAAGATCAAAAGCAGTCGTGCGGACATATACTTCGTTGGTTTGGGCAACAAATATACACATATTGGAATGCCTGCCGACAATGAGGCCGGCTAAACTCGAAACGGAGGGCGAAGGCGTGCACCTAATGCACCCGCCAGCCAATATACATCAGCAGGAAATTATCTGCACTGAACTTCAACCGGGGGATACCACCTTATCGTCGGTACGGTAAAAAGGACAAAATCCTTTTCGAAGGCCAAATGCTATATTTTTCAGGAGACAAATAAGCCTGTTATAAAAATTTGGAAAATTTTTGCCCTCTTCTTGCCGACTTAAATTCGGCTATACTCTTTTTAATAAAATTTAATTCCCCGAGAGGTGAGATAAATTCAAAATCATATCGAAATAGCTATATATGTAAAAAGCGCTAAATATCTGCCACTGCTGCAATCTTGACAGAACAGGTAGAAAACCCTATATTTGTAATGTCATCAATTAGTCAAGGAAATTTTTTTTTGAGGAACTAATTGTATTTTTTACACAAACCCCTTATATTTGTATAAGCATTGAAGATAAACGGCTTACGAGCCGACCTTTATAAAGAATAATTTGGTTTTATTTGGTTAGGGCTGAGGTAGTGCTGTGGTAGCGCTGCCTCTTTTTTTTTGCCTACAGACTAAAGAGTTAGCGCTCAACCACAGAAACAGTTACCATCACCCGCTAACCGCTATATGCGCATCGGATTTCCACTGACGAAAGGCCCGGTCAATTTGTGGATTATCCTGCCAGTTGTGCTCCACACCCTCTATGCTGAAGATTTGCTCAAACAGCTGATCCTGCCGCACGCCTTCCTGCAGCGCCCTACTGTAAGGGATATGGCTGAAGGTGACCTGCGAGTAAAGCGGGAGAAAGTCTTCCGGATACTTTTTATGCAGATGAGCGGCAATCTCTTTACGCAGCAGGAACTTAGGGTCCGCCACTTTATCGCGCATCTCGACGAAATTGCGCAGTGCGAGGTCGGCAATGGCATCGGCATCAGCGGGGCGGCTTTTACTGAAAGCCGGAATAATCTTGCTCCAGTCGCCATCGAAGGCCTCGACCATCTCATCGAGTATTGTACAGTCTTCAAAGCCGGAATTCATACCCTGCCCGTAGAACGGCACGATGGCGTGCGAGGCATCGCCCATAATCAACACCTTGTCCTGATGATGCCAGGGGTTGCAGCGGATGGTGACGAGGGAAGCGGTAGGGTTGTTGCGGAATTCTTCCAGCAAATCGGGAATAACCGGGATGCTGTCTGCAAAGTATTTGCGGAAGAAGCCCATGACCTGCTCGTCGGTCTGCAGGTTCTCAAATGCTTCTTCCCCTCCTTCGTAAGGCAGAAACAGAGTGCCGGTAAAGCTGCCGTCAACATTGGGCAGCGCAATCATCATAAAGCGGCCGCGGGGCCAGATATGCAGCGCATTTTTATCGATGGCGTGGGTGCCGTCTTTCAAAGGGGGTATATTAACTTCTTTGTAGCCGTAGTTGAGGAAGGACTGACTGTAATTGAAGTTGCGGGTATTCATCATCAGGCTGCGGCGCACTGCAGAGAAGGCCCCATCCGTGCCGAATATAAGGTCGGGGCGCAGCTCCAGCCGTTTGCCGTCTGTGTGGCGTTCAAAGTAGATGGTATTGGTATCCAGGTCTACTTCCAGGCAGCGGTAACCAAAGTGGAACTGCACGTTCTCGTGCGCATCTGCGATATTGATCAGCTCTATATTCAGCCCACCCCGGGATACAGAGTAGATGGCCTGCCCTTCTTCGCCGTAAGGCTGAAAAGTAAGCTGCCCTTCTTCATCGTGCATGCGCCGCCCGTACATCGGTATCGCGACTTTCCGGATTTTGTCCTTGATGCCGGCTTTTTCCATAGCCCTCCAGCCGCGGTCGCTCATAGCGAGGTTGATGGAGCGCCCGCCCAGAAAACCAGCAGCACGGGGGTCGTCCCGCAGTTCGTAAACATTGACTTTATAGCCGCGCTTGGCAAGCAGCACGGCCCACAGGGAGCCGACCAGGCCGGCACCGACAATTATTATGTGCTCTTTCATAGGAGAAGTATTCGGTTGCGCTGACTACCACAGCCAGCGTTGTATTGCTAAAATAGGAAGCGCAGGGCGATAAACTGCGCTGCAAAGCCCACGAGGTAACCGCCGTACAGGTCCATCGGTTCATGCGCCTGCAGCAGCAAGCGGGAAGAGCCGACTATGCCGGCCAGGATGACCGTAAGCACAAGCACCCACATCATACTCACTTCTACAGTACCGAAGATGGTGGAGTTCAACACGAAAGTGTCATAACTGAACAGCAGCATGGTGATGACTACCATGCCCAGCAAGCCCCCCATACCCACGGCGTGAGCGCTGATCTTGGAAAAGATATTGATAAAAAAAGCAATGAACAGCCCTACGGTAGCACCGAGCAGAAAGCTGGTGAATGCCGTGGGCACCTGACCGTTGCCCAGGAAGTTGCGGAACATCCAGATGTAGAACATGCCCGTGATAATGTAAGGGCCGATGCGTTCCTGCTTAGTCCGCATTTCCAGTGATTTGACCAAGCCGGTGAACCGTAGCATCGCCACAGCGAATGCCGGGATAAAGAAGGTAGACAAAAACACCTGCAGCAACAATAGCTGACTGGCCCGGTCGCTGATGCTGTTGACGCCGAACAGGTAAGGGTTGATCAGCAACAACAGCACCAACATATAGGTCACGATGAGCAGAGGGTGAAAGACGAAGGATATGACCTGTGCCAGTGATTTCAGCATGTACCTGATAATTTTGCTCCAAATATAGGGACATTATGGCGAGGAGGAAGCGGTTTGCCGTATAGATGTTAGGCAATTCCGGTTCCTGCCTGCCTGAGCCACCCTTTGCACGTATGAGGGCCCGGTGAGGAAACGACCCTGCCTGCTTTACCGTAAGGCCAGCAGCTTTGATAAAGCTCTTCCCTCAGCCCTTGGGGTGCCGCTTGATTTTCAGGCCCTGCATTCGTCAGTAAAAAGTTTGTATTTTGCCGGAACCATGCAGGATTTTTTCGACACTACACTTTTCAGCTTCAACGGGTTTCAGCTTACCATCGGGCAGCTGGTCCTCAGCCTTCTGAGCATCGGCTTGTTGCTTGCCCTGTACTGGGTGGCCGGCATACGGCTGCTGCCTAAAGCCGCAAAACTGGTGGAAATTGGCCCGGACGAGCGCCGCAAGGCACGCCGCATCCTGGCCTTCCTGCTTATCCTCAGCGGGCTGTGGGCACTGGTGGCTATTCTGCAGCTGGACCGTCAGCTGATAGAGACCACGAATGAGAAAACCATCAACCTCTACATCTCTACCGTGCTGCAGGGGCTGATCATCTGGCAGATTGCCCGCCTGCTGGACTTTGTAATCTCCCGCCTGCTCATCACCAATTACTACCGCAAGCAGAAAGAAGAGCCTACCGAGTTGGCGCACTACCAGAAAGACAGCCGCCTACAGACCAACCGCACCGTTCAGTATGCGGTGTATATCCTGGCACTGCTGTTCATCGTACAGGCCTTCGAGATTGACTGGACTTTTTTCACCTACACCCCGCGCAATGCAGAGGAGGGGCAAACCCGTGAGTTTGCGGTATCCAACATTCTGAACGCAGCATTTATTATTTTAATCGCCCGCCTCATCAGCTGGGTGGCGATACAACTGATCCTCAGCCAGTACTACCGCAGCCGCAATATCAATGTGGGCTCACAGTACGCCATTAATCAGCTGCTGCAGTACTTCGTTTACATCATTGCCATACTCATGGCGCTGGAGGCACTGGGCTTCACCCTCACCATCATCTGGGGAGGTGCTGCTGCACTGCTGGTCGGCGTGGGCCTGGGCCTGCAGGAAACGTTCAAAGACTTGTTCTCCGGTATCATTTTGCTGTTTGAACGGCGGGCAGAAGTCGGGGATGTCATCGAGGTAGACGGGCTGATCGGCACGGTAAAGCGCATCGGGGTACGGACCTCTCTGGTGGAGACCAGAGATAATGTGATCGTGATAGTGCCCAATTCCCGCCTAATCGTCAAGCGCTTCGTCACCTGGAGCCACAACGATAACAAGGCC
>CAJXXJ010000146.1 GCA_913062745.1 uncultured Phaeodactylibacter sp. | reverse complement strand
CGCGGGTCTGCTTTGGCCTGCGAGCGCTTCAGGATAGCCTGAATACGGTAAAGGAGTTCTTCAGAATTAAACGGCTTGGTGATGTAGTCATCGGCACCGATTTTAAAGCCTTTCAGCACATCATCCTTCATCGTCTTGGCGGTGAGGAAGATAATCGGCATGTCTTCGTCCTGCTCGCGGATGTCTTTAGCGAGGGCGAAGCCGTCTTTTTTCGGCATCATCACATCAAAAATACAGAGGTCAAATTCCCCCTGATTGTAGCTTTCCAGGCCCTGTACACCATCGGTAGCGAGCGTCACTTCGTAGTCGTGCATCTCCAGATAAGAGCGGAGTACATCACCAAAATTCTGATCATCTTCTACCAACAGTATTTTATTATTCACCATGATGCATAATTTTCATTCACTGGAGTTTTTTACACTTGTTTGAACGGGAAGAAGAGCGTAAACGCGCTGCCCTTGCCCAGTTCACTTTTAACATCAATTTGCCCCTGATGTGCGGTCACCATCGCGCGTACGTAGCTCAGGCCGAGACCAAAGCCCTTGACATCGTGCAAATCGCCGGTGTGCACCCGATAAAATTTATCGAAAATGTGCTTACGCTGCTCTTTGGTCATCCCGATGCCCCGGTCGCGTATCGTCACCTCCAAGCCATTCGGCACGTTGCGGGTGTGAACGCTGATTTCCGGCTGGTCCGGAGAATACTTATTCGCATTATCCAGCAGGTTGTTGATCATATTAGAAAGGTGTGTCGCGTCTCCTTCTATGATCGGCCGCTCAGCTTCCAGATGGGCTTCCGCGATCCCGCCTTTTTTCTCGACCTGCAGGTTGATATTTTCCACAGCATTCTGTATGACATCGTGCAGGTTGACTTCTGAGACATTCAGGGAGAAGTCGCGACGGTCCAGCAGGGCCATCTGCAAAACTTTCTCCACCTGACTATTCATACGTTTATTTTCCTGTTTTATTATGTTGGCGAAGCGGCTTACCTTATCCGGCTTGCTCGCTACGATGGGGCTCGTGATGCTGTCCGCAGCCAGTGAGATGGTCGCAATCGGCGTTTTAAATTCATGCGTCATGTTGTTGATGAAGTCTGTCTTCATCGAAGAAAGCTTCTTCTGCCGGAAAATAACGTTAATGGTGTAGGCAAAGCAGAACAAAATAATCGTTGTGAATACAATAGCTCCTAAAAAGTTAAGCCAGAGCGACCGCCATACAAAGCTCGTACGCTCCGGGAAGTGGATCATCAGCATACCCGGGGAAGGGACGCTCTCCGGGAACAAATCTACCTTGTAGCGGGAATTAAAAATATTGCGGTAGCCGGGCAGTACTTCCTTGGGCTGCGAGTCCTCCACCACATAATGCCCATCTACGATGATGAAGCTGTTCTTGTCACGGGAGTAGACGCCGTAGCTGTATTCGGTATCGATGCCGCGGTTGGCCAGCTCGCGCCCCAAAAATTGATCAAGCTTCTGCAGAGCAATGCGCTCCTCCAGCGGAAACTCGCGGGTATTTTGTTTGGAAAGCACCATCAGCGTACGGTAGGTATCGTGCTTGCGCGCCATGCACTCATCGCAGGTGCAGGGGTTGTCAAACTCCAGGATCAGTTTTTCTATCCATTCGCTGTAGTTGACGCGCTCTCCCATCTTGCTGCGGGCCGAAGCGGAGACTTCCATCTGCATTTCATCCCGGTGGGCTTCCTGAAAGTAGCGCTTCATGTAGCCGTTCACAGAGTAGTTGAGCACTTTCTGGTTTTCCTCGTCCACCATGCGCTGCGTTACGGTATTCAGGGCAGCGTAGACATTTTTCTCAAAGCGATCTTCGTTGACGCGCACAGCCGTACGGATCAGGTCCATCTGCAGCACCACCACGCCTATGACGGCGGCACTCATCAGACCAATTATTGCCATTATCGCTTTTCTGTTCATGTGCGAGCGTTTCCGTAAAGATTTCGAAGAGTATACAACCTAAGCCTTACAAAGTTAGGGATTAGGAGAAGCCCTCATTCCTGTTTAACAGTCTTTTAACGAGACCGGGATCAGCTTTGTAAATATACGTTAAAAATAGGTGCCGTGCCACTGTCAGCGGCCGGGCACGTTGATATGGCCGTACGGGCAATGCCGGCAACCGCTTCCGCAGCAGTGCCCGCGCTTGAGGTGGGCCCAGCCGGTCATGACCAGCAATCCGTTCTCAAAGTAATAGTCAATGCCCTGCACCGGCCGGCCGGGCTGCTGGTATTCCGGCGCTGTATTCGGCCGCTCGCCTGCCTTGTACTCAGCGACAAACTGCTGCGTGGCTGCCACTGCCGCTTCCATCAGGCAGTCCGGGCACAGGCAGCCTTCCGGCAACCCTTCCGGCATCGGCAGGGGCGGCAGCTTTGCACACCAGCAGGTAGAAACAGCGTCCGCCTTACACGAAAACGCCTGTCCGCATTTGGAGCATTGGGTATCCACTTTTTTCTGCAAAAGTATCTCCTCTGCCGCAGATTGGCAAGCCGCAACCGGACTCCTGCTTTGCCAACCATACGCCCGCCTTGCTGTTACCCCCATATGACGCAGGCAGTAGACTTAAAACCGGGCATAGCGTGGTTCGAAAAACGCGGCTGGCAGCCCTTCCCCTTTCAGCTCCAAAGCTGGGAAGCTTACCTCAGTGGCTACAGCGGCATGGTTAATGCCCCCACCGGCGCCGGCAAGACCTATTCGCTGGCTATGCCCATACTGATGGAATTCCTGCAGACGGCCAGCGACCGTTCTTCCGAAAAAAACGGGCTGCAGGCCATCTGGATCACCCCCATCCGGGCGCTGACCCGCGAAATACAGTCCGCCTTTCAGGAAGCTGCCGGCGAGCTGGGGCTGCAGTGGCAAATCGCCATCCGCAGCGGCGACACGAGCTCGAGCGACCGCCAAAAGCAGAAACGCCGGCCGCCGGAAGTGCTTATCACTACTCCCGAAAGCCTGCACCTGCTATTGGCCGCAAAGGGCTACCCCAAGTACTTTTCCACGCTCAAAACCGTCGTGGTCGACGAATGGCACGAGCTCATGGGCTCCAAGCGGGGCGTACAGATGGAACTGGCGCTCTCCCGCCTGAAGGGCATGCTGCCGGAGCTAAAGGTTTGGGGCATCAGCGCTACCATCGGCAATATGGACGAGGCCCTGTCGGCACTGATGGGCAACACCCTGGAAACCGGCCGCTACCGGGTTATCCGCGCCAACATCCCCAAAGCCATAGAAATCGCCTCCGTGCTGCCGGATGAGGTGGAGCGCTTCCCCTGGGCCGGCCACCTGGGCATCAAGCTGATCGAAAAGGTCATCCCTATTATCAACCAGAGCCAGAGCACCCTGATTTTCACCAACACCCGGGCACAGTGCGAGATTTGGTACCAAAATCTGCTGGAAGTCGCCCCGGATCTGTCGGGGGCGATTGCCATGCACCACGGCTCGATCAGCCGGGAGTTGCGCGACTGGGTGGAGGAAGCGCTGCACGAAGGCAAATTAAAAGCTGTCGTCTGCACTTCCAGCCTCGACCTCGGCGTCGATTTCCGGCCGGTGGAAACCATCGTGCAGATTGGCAGCCCCAAAGGGGTGGCCCGCTTTGTACAGCGCGCCGGGCGCAGCGGGCATCAGCCGGGCGCTACGAGCCGCATTTACTTTGTGCCTACCCACGCGCTCGAACTGATCGAGGCCGCTGCGCTGCGCCGGGCGGTGACGGAGGGGGAACTGGAAAGCCGTATCCCCTACATCCGCTCCTTCGATGTGCTGGTGCAGTATCTGGTTACCCTGGCCGTTTCCGAAGGCTTCCGCCCGGCGGATATCTGGCCGGAAGTCAAAGGCACTTTCGCCTTCCGCAGCATTACCGAAGCGGAATGGGCCTGGTGCCTGAATTTTATCACTACCGGCGGGGAAGCGCTACAGGCCTACGATGAGTACCGGAAGGTGGAAGTGGAAGATGGGCTCTACAAAGTCAACAGCCGGCGCACCGCCATGCGGCACCGCCTGCAGATCGGGACCATCACCAGCGACAGCCCGCTGCAGGTGAAGTACGTAGGTGGCAAATACATCGGCAATATAGAGGAGTGGTTCATCTCCCAGATCAAGCCGGGCGACACCTTTTGGTTTGCCGGGCGCAGCCTGGAGCTGGTCCGCATCAAGGATATGACGGCGCAGGTGCGGCGCAGCAAAAAGAAAAAAGGGAAAATCCCCTCCTGGCTGGGGGGCAGGATGCCACTGTCGTCTCAGCTTTCGGCATCCCTGCGCTTCAAGATAGGGCAGCTGCAGCGCAATGAGCTGGCCGACATCGAGCTGCAATGCCTGCAGCCGCTGATTGAGGTGCAGCGGGAGCGCTCTCATGTGCCGGGCAGCGAAGAGTTTCTGATGGAGTACTTCAGCAGCCGGGAGGGACACCACCTGGTGGTGTACCCGTTCGAGGGCCGCTTTGTGCACGAGGGGCTGGGCGCACTGACGGCTTACCGCATTTCCCGCTTGTCGCCCATCAGTTTTTCCATTGCCATGAATGATTACGGGTTCGAGCTGCTTTCCGATTCGCCCATCCCTATTGAAGAAGCACTGGAGCAGGGCTTGTTCAGCGCAGAGGGGCTGAGTGCGGACATACAGGCGAGCATCAACGCTGCCGAGATGGCCAAGCGGCGCTTCCGCGATATCGCCAGTATTGCCGGGCTGGTCTTCAAGGGCTATCCCGGCAAGCAAAAGCGGGACCGCCATCTGCAGTCGAGCTCGCAGCTGTTTTTCCAGGTATTCAATGATTATGAGCCGGAAAACCTCTTACTGCTGCAGGCTTACGATGAGCTTATGGCCTTCCAGCTGGAGGAAGCCCGCCTGCGCGCCGCCCTGCAGCGCATCCGTCAGCAGCGCGTCATTTTGAGCCGCCCGGAGCGGGCCACGCCCTTCGCTTTTCCTATTATTGTGGACCGGTTACGGGAACGCCTCAGCAGCGAGAAACTGGAGGACCGTATCCGGAAAATGAAACTGCAGCTGATCAGAGATTAGACATGAATATACCGCATCCGCAATTATCGGGTACTGTACAAGCGCGGGTAGCCGGAGAAAAGCTCTGGCTGCACCCCTTCCGGGCAGCCTATTGGGAAAGGGAGAAAACGCTGCTTATTGCCGACCTGCACCTCGGCAAGGCATTGCACTTCCGGCGGGAAGGACTGCCGGTGCCCGCAGCGGTCAGTAATGAAAATTGGGACCGGCTGCTGGCATTGCTGCTGGATTTCCGGCCGCAGCGGGTGCTGTTGCTGGGTGACCTTTTCCACAGCGAGTACAACCGCGAATGGGAAGACTTTTGCCAGACGGTGGAACAGTTTGATCAGGTATCGTTTGAGCTGATTATGGGCAATCATGACTTTCTGCCCGCCGAGGCTTACCGGGCGGCCCGGTTAAAAATTCACGAAGAGCAGATACAGCTGGGACCATTTTTGCTCTCCCACCATCCTTTGGAGGAAGTACCGGAAGGCTTGTACAATCTTGCCGGCCACATTCACCCCTGCGTATTCCTGCAGGGGAGCGGGCGCTTACGCGAAAGGCTGCCGTGTTTCCACTTTGGGCTGCAGCAGGGCGTGCTGCCAGCCTTCGGGGCTTTCACTGGTATGGCTGCGGTACGGCCGCGGCAGCAAGATCAGGTGTACGTTATTGCCGGTGAGCAGGTACTGGAAGTTTAACTCGTCCCCTTTTCCTTCAGGACATCACGGATTTTCGCCGCACTCTCGTAGTCTTCGCGCTCGAGAGCTTTGTTGAGCAGGTCCTGCAATTCGCTGGGGCTGCGCTCCCGGAGCGGCTTGGGCGGGCCGGCGGGCTCCCGGCTCGGTTCCTCCCCTTCTTCCACGATTTCCGTATCCTCTGCGGCAATGCCTGCTTCATCGAGCACCGGCTGATAAGTGTAGATGGGGCACCCAAAGCGCACCGCCATAGCGATCGCATCCGAAGAGCGGGCATCGATAGTGAACTGCTGTGCCGCAGCATCGGTGCACTCAAGCTTGGCGTGGAACACGCCGCCCTGCACACTATCGATCACCACTTCATCGAGCGTGCCGTGGAAAGCAGAAATGGTATTTTTGAGCAGATCGTGCGTCATCGGGCGGCCCGTATCGATGCCTTCCAGCCCGATCGCGATCGCCTGAGCTTCGAACGGGCCGATGATGATGGGTAAGCGGCGGGCGTCGCGGCCATCTTCCAAAATAACGATGTAGTGTTCCGGCGCTGAGTCGCTCTTTGCCTGGCCGAGTATGCGTAAAGGAATCTTTTCCATGGACCTGCTTCTCTTTTCAAAGGTTTACTAGGCGTATAACCATTTAAGGCAGGCCAATTGTTTAAATTTGTAGTCTGACAACTTAAGATTTGTGAGAATATGACGAAGCTATTTTTTAGGCTGGCAAGGCAGAAAACGTAGGCGATGCCGAAGCATCGGCGAGGCTTTCTAACGCAGCTAGCCAGAAAAAGAGCAAGGCAGAAATCATCAATCTTAGGTTGTCAGACTATATCTTAACACTCAGGGACTTTAATGGAAATATTTACGGCCAGGCCGCCCTGCGATGTCTCCTTGTATTTCGTATTCATATCCTGTGCAGTCTCCCACATGGTCTTGATCACCTCGTCCAGATGCACCTTCGCTTTGGAGGGGTCGCCATCGAGGGCGATATTGGCAGCGGTGATCGCTTTGATCGCCCCCATGCTGTTGCGTTCGATACAGGGCACCTGCACCAGGCCGCCGATAGGGTCGCAGGTCATGCCCAGGTGGTGCTCCATGGCAATTTCTGCTGCCATCAGGGCTTGCTCCACGGTACCGCCCAATCCTTCCGTCAGCGCCGCCGCCGCCATAGCCGAGGAGACACCAATTTCTGCCTGACAGCCGCCCATGGCAGCAGAGATGGTAGCGCCTTTTTTGAATAAGCTCCCAATCTCGCCGGCGACCAGCAGAAAACGGACAATATCTTCGTCCGACACTTCCTCCTTGTCGGAAAAGCAGATGTAGTACATCAGTACCGCCGGGATAACGCCGGCCGCGCCATTGGTAGGGGCAGTGACGATACGGCCGAAGCTCGCATTCTCCTCATTGACCGCCATAGCAAAGCAGCCAATCCACTTCAGCACTTTGGAAAACTTAAAATCGCACTTGATCAGGCACCGCAGCCACTCGTCGGCGTTGTCGTACTCACAGGGCAGCACCAGCTTCTGGTAGAGGGCCGCTGCCCGCCGGTTGACGTTCAGCCCGCCCGGCAGGGTGCCTTCGGTGTGGCAGCCGCGGTAGATGCAGTTTTTCATCACCTGCCAAACCCGCAGTAAGCCCGCCCGGGTTTCCGAATCGGGCCGCCAGGAACGCTCGTTTTCCAGCACCACCTGCCAGATGCCCACATCGTGTGTATGGCAGTAGCGGCTGAGCTCCTTGGCCGCGCTTATGGGGTGTGGGAGTTTCACCCAGTCTTTTCCCACCTCTTCGCCCTCCTTTACCACAAAGCCACCGCCTACCGAGTAGTAAGTGCCTTCGTGCAGCAGCTCGCCGGACTCCCCGTAAGCCTGCAGGATCATACCGTTGGCATGGCCGGGCAGGCGTTCTGAAAAGTGGAAGATGAGGTGGCGGTCGGGATCAAAGTGGATGTCGTGCTGCCCACCCAGCGACAGCAGCTGTGTGGCCTGAATATCCCGGGGAAGCCGGGTAACCTGCGGGATGGGGATGGTCTCCGGGTCCTGCCCGCTCAGGCCGAGCAGCACGGCGATATCCGTGCCGTGCCCTTTTCCCGTAAGGGCGAGCGACCCGTAAAGGTGGGCTTCTACTTTGGCAGTGCGGGGCAGCTTGCCGGACTCTTGCAGCTCTTTGCAGAATCGCTCTGCGGCGCGCCAGGGGCCGAGGGTATGAGAACTCGAGGGGCCCACCCCGATTTTGAGCATATCGAATACGCTGATTGGTTCCATTCTTTGGTTTTAGTTATGGCCAGGCGAAGGTGGTTAGTGGCTCAAGTCATAGATCTCTGATACTTAAGTTGAAGTTATTTTTCGACTAATCAAGGCGAAGGTTCGCGACTTTAGCCC
>CAJXXJ010000145.1 GCA_913062745.1 uncultured Phaeodactylibacter sp. | reverse complement strand
AAATCAGATTTTTTGAATCCGGGTGCTGCTATTTCGATCTCGTAGCCGCTTTTGTCAGCATGGTGGATGTTGATAGCAGGTACGGAAAATTCATCATCATCTATCGGATGGCTGAAAAACCGCCGGCGTGCATTGCGGTTGAAGAATTCGTCCAGGTAACGATCTTCCCCATCGCTGGGGCGCAGCCCCCGAAAGTTGCCAAAGGTTCTCATAGGGTAAGTTTTGTATTTAAGAGACTCGTATTTGGAACGATATGCCTTTTCGCATGTTCGCTCACTTTGCGCCTTAGGCGCCCGGGATTTTCGCAAACCCGATTTTCTCCGTACTTTTGAGAACGAACGACATACCCAAAGCGAAGTGGCCTGAGTCGTTTTCGCTTGTCGCTGAGCCCGTCGGCCGCGTTAAAAAGCCTCGCCGAAGCTTAGGCTTCGCCTACGTTTTTCGCCTTGCCGACAAGCCCATCGACGGCGCGCTAACTTTCCCAAGCCACTTCGCTTTGGGTATAGTTTGCAAAACCAAATAGAACCTATGTCTTCCAAACTTGACCACTATATACTCGGGCAGTGGACGCCGCACGACGGCGAGGGCGAGCCGCAGTACGATGCCATAACCGGAGAAATCATCGGCACGCACAGCACTGAAGGGCTGGACTACGATGCCATCATGACTTTTGCCCGGCAGATCGGCGGGCCGGCTTTGCGCAAAATGACTTTCCGGGAGCGCGGGCAGATGCTCAAGAAACTGGCCTTACATCTTTTCGATATCCGCAAGAAATACTATCCGCTCAGCTACCGCACCGGCGCCACCAAAGGGGACAGCTGGATTGATATAGACGGAGGTATCGGTACCCTTTTCGCCTACGCAAGCCTGCGCAAGCAGTTTCCGGACAAGCCGTTCCACGTAGATGGGGAGTCCGTTAACCTCTCCAAAGAGGGGACTTTTATCGGGCATCACATTATGGTGCCGCGGCACGGCGTAGCGGTACACATCAATGCCTTTAACTTCCCGATCTGGGGGATGCTGGAGAAAATATCCGTCAACCTGCTGGCGGGCGTACCTGCCGTAGTCAAGCCTTCGGAGATCACTTCTTTTCTTACCGAAGCTATGGTGCGGGACATTATCGAGTCCAACATTTTGCCGAAAGGCGCCCTGCAACTCGTGAACGGCAAAGGGCACGGCATCCTGGAACCGCTTGGCTCGCAGGACATCATCACCTTCACCGGCTCTGCTTCCACCGGGCGCAAGCTCAAGTCACAGCCGCATATTGTGGAAAACGCTATCCCCTTCAATATGGAGGCCGACAGCCTGAACGCGGCTATCCTGGGCGAGGACGCCGTGCCCGGTACGCCCACCTTCGACCTTTTCATTAAGGAAGTACGGCGGGAGATGACTGTGAAGTGCGGGCAGAAGTGAACGGCCATCCGCCGCATCATCGTGCCGGAAAAGCTGGTGGAGGATGTACAGCTGGCCCTTTCGCAGCAGCTGCAGAAAACCACCATCGGCAACCCAACGGTAGAGGGCGTGCGCATGGGGTCGCTTGTCAGCCGCAAGCAGGCGGAAGTCGTCCGGCAGCGGGTAGAGCAGCTCGCCGGCGACACGCGCATCGTGTACGGTGACCTGGACAACTTTGAGGTGACCGGCGCCGACCGCAGCAAAGGGGCGTTTTTCTCGCCCATCCTCTTTATCAACGACGACCCCTTCAACAAGCAGGAGACCCACGTCGTGGAAGCCTTTGGCCCGGTCAGTACCATCATGCCCTACAAAGATCAGGGCGAGGCCATTGAGCTGGCGAATATGGGCAAGGGCTCCCTCGTAAGCACCATCGCTACAGCGGATGAAGCTATTGCTACCGATTACGTGATGGGGGCGGCCCCTTACCACGGGCGCATCCTCATCCTCAACGAAGAGAGCGCCAAGGAAAGCACCGGCCACGGCTCTCCTATGCCGCTGCTGGTACACGGCGGCCCCGGGCGGGCAGGCGGCGGAGAAGAAATGGGCGGCGTGCGCGGCGTGAAACACTACCTGCAGCGCACTGCCGTGCAGGGGCACCCCACCATGATTTCCGCAGTGACCGGGCAGTACCAGAAAGGGGGCGCTTACAAGGAAAAGGTCATCCACCCCTTCCAGCAGCACTTCGAAGACCTGGAGGTCGGCGAAACCCTGATCACCGCGAAGCACACGGTGACGGATACCGATATCGTTAACTTCGCCAATGTCAGCGGTGACCACTTTTACGCACACGTAGACGAGACTTCGTTGGAGGGCACGATCTTCGAGCGCCGGGTAGCGCACGGCTACTACATCCTCTCCAAAGCAGCCGGCCTGTTTGTGGACGGGCGCAAGGGGCCTGTTTTGCTGAACTACGGCATCGATAACTTCCGCTTTACCAAGCCGGTATACCCCGGCAGCACAATCGGCGTACGCTTTACCTGCAAGGAAAAAATCCGGCAGGAGAAGCGCGATGAGGAGGATGTGAAAAAAGGCATCGTCAAATGGATGGTGGATGTGTACGACGAAACCGGCGAGACGGTAGCACTGGGCACTATTTTGACGATGGTGAAGATGCGGGATCAGAGCTAGGGTTGGATAATTAGGGTAAATTATTTACCTTTGCAGCCGCTAAGAAAGTTAGCGACTACTTTACATTATTAACTGCTTCCGCTTTTCGGAAGCTCATAACTTATGTCTGACTCCATGAAGAATTACGAAGTAACCTTCATCGTAGACCCGGTGCTGTCGGGGGAAGAAATCAAAGCGACGGCTCAGACGTACGTTGATCACCTCAAGAACGAGGGCTGTACTATCGTCCACATCGACGACATGGGCCTGCGCCAGCTGGCGTACCCGATCAACAAACGTACTTCCGGTGTTTACACTTGTGTTGAATTTTCAGCGCCTAACGGCGAAATCATCGACCCGATGGAACTCGCCCTGCGCCGCGACGAGCGCATCATTCGTTTCCTGACCGTCGCGCTCGACAAGCACGGCGTGAAGTACAACGAAGATAAGCGCGCCGGCAAAATCGGCAAAGTGACCAAAAAGAAGAAAAAGAGCGATGATCGCGACTCCCGCCGCGGTGGCCGTAACGACGACCGCAGGAAGGGTGGCGACAATTCCAAAAAAGGAGACAACAACGCCAAGAAAGACGGCGATGCTCCTAAAGAAGGAAATGATAACGAGTAAGCTCTTTTCGTTTGTTGAACCTTAAAAACTATTAGAAGCATGGCTTCCAGAGACGATATTAAGTTCCTCAGTAATCCTAAGATTGGGCAGAAGCGCACCAAGTACTGCCGCTTCCGCAAATTTGGCATCAAGTACATCGATTATAAGGATGCTGACTTCCTCATGCAGTTCGTAAACGAGCAGGGCAAAATCCTGCCGCGCCGCATTACCGGTACTTCCCTGAAGTATCAGCGCAAAGTGGCCTCCGCTGTCAAGCGGGCCCGCCACCTCGCACTGCTGCCGTACGAGACGGACCTGCTGAAATAACCCTATTCTTAGGCCTTCAAATTTAAAGAACAATGGATATTATTCTGTTAGACGATATAGAGAAGGTAGGCGATAAGCACGAAGTCGTAAGCGTTAAGCCCGGTTTCGCCCGCAACTACCTCATCCCTCAGGGTATGGCCATCGTAGCTAATGATGCCAACCGCGCCAAGCTCGACGAAATCAAAGCGAAAGAGCAGGAGGAGCTTCAGGCCCGCAAAGCGGAGTTCGAAGCAATCGCTGAGCGCCTCGAAGGTGAAGTGCTCAAGATCGGCGCTAAAGCCGGCACGAGCGGCAAAATCTTTGGTAGCGTAACCAACGTACAGATCGCTACCGTACTGAAAGAGCAGTACGATATCGACGTTGACCGCCGCAAGGTGAAGATGCCGGAAGAGGATATCAAGACCCTCGGCACCTACACCGCTGAGCTCAACCTGCACCCGGAGGTAGAAATCAAAGTGAACTTCGAGGTAGTAGAGGAGTAATCCGCTGCAACCTTCAGGGCTATGTGCCCGAAACAATCTAAATTAAGCTAAGAAAGCCGGCCTTTGGCGAATACTGTATGGGCTGGCTTTCTTCGTTATCCGCAGGTGTGAACTGAAGTTGGCCACCCAACCTCCCCCGACCGGTACTCCGTCTACCCCATAAAAGCTTATGAGAGACATCCTGACAGCAAGCTTGTTGCTCGTTCTGAGCCTGTTTTCCTGCTCAACAGCTGAGCCGCCTGCCCTTGAGGTTATGGAAGGTACCTGGCAACTGATAAAGATAAGCCCTCCGGATGAATTGCCCGGATTCGTAAACGGGGCTATTCTTTTAGAAGTAAAAGCTGATCAACAGATAGGTATTCAATTGAGTGGCTGTAATGTTTGCGGCTTAGACTACACCATAGAACCTGCCAACAGGATCAGCCTTTCAGTACCTTTCTGCACTTCTGTAGGCTGTGATACCCCACTGGACGAACTGTTCCTGGATATACTTATTTCGGTGGATCAGTATGTGCTTCTGCCAGATTTGCTGACTCTGAGAGGCGCTGAAGGAACACTAGTACTCAACCGGCTGGAGTCTTAAAAATTCAGCTCCCTCCCATGCTCTTTCAGCCATATTTCCTTTTCCCGGTAGTCCGGCATGGCATCCGACACGAGCTTCCAGAAGCGGGGGGAGTGGTTCATCTCCAGCAGGTGCGCCAGCTCATGGATGATGACGTAGTCGATGACCTCCTGCGGCGCGAACAGCAGGCGCGTGGATAGATTGATGTTGCTGTTGTTGGAGCAGCTGCCCCAGTTGCTGTGGTTGTACTTGAGCCGCACCTGATTGACGGGCTGCCGGAAGTAGCGCTCGTTAAGCTCGTGCACCCGGCGGGTGATGGCTGGCAGATAATCCTGGGCGACTACCCGGCTTAGCAGTTTTTGAATGGCTTTGGAACGGTCGCGCTCCGGGGCCGCACTGCTGAGCTTGAGTACGATGCTGCCGTCCGGCTGTAGTTTAGCGCTGTGCGTCTTGCGGTCTTCCAGCTTCAGGCGCAGGCGGTACTCACGCTGCCCAACCCGCAGCAACTCTCCGTCTTCGTACTGTCTGCCGCTCAGCCGGTCGGACAAGCCCTCGCTCTGCTGCAGGCGGCCGGACAGCCAGTCCCTGAACCACTGCAGGTTTTTTTCCTGTTCGGCCTTGCTCTGCCAGTGCGGCATACGCAAATAGGCGTACTCCTTACCGATACTTGCCCGTACATTGCGGCGGTCCTCCCGGTAGATACGCACCGGCACCTGCTGCCCGTTGATGTCAAGCAGGCCGTCCTGCCGGGTATTCTTTGGCTGTCGCTTGCGTCGCTTCCACATGCCTTAAAGGTAAGAAATGCCGCTGTAAAATTTGTTGGGCGCATTGCAATCACCGCTATGCGCCTTGAAAAGGCCCTGCAGATGGGCTAACTTAGACGGACAACTAAACTTCCTGATTATGAAATGCGCTTTTACACTATTCCTCTGTTTGTTCGCTTGCATGCTGAGCGGGCAGAACCGTACGGACTACTTTTTCCACCAAACCAGCAATCTGATTTACCCGGATTACCTGCTTAGTAACGGCGAGCGTTTGTTCTCATCGGAGTCAACCGCCCGTGCCGCACAGCCTGTGGTGGATGATTGCCATTTTTCTCCTGCAGTATACTGGGGTGCCGGCTTACAAACTCTTGAAAGCTGGCCATTCGTCGAGCTGCCGGATGGCGGTATTTCCAAATTCACGGAGGCCAGTTGGCAGGGGGATACCCTGGTGGCATTGGGGGTTCAGACCTGCTACGATGGCAGCCTGGAACCGGCGGCCACAACGCTTGCCAGGGTGGGGGCTGACGGAGTCCTTTTAGAAGAACAATCTTTTCCGGGCTGTGGAGAAGAGGCGGCGTTAAAGCTTACCAGCCGCGACTACAACAATCATTGTCCGGTCTTAGCCCTGGATGAAGATGGGCGGCCCCTGCTGGCCACTACCAACGGGCTGATTAGCATTGGGGATGATGGCCTGCCGTATCACCCGGCACCCGGTATAGAACTGGATCAACTGCTGGGCATCGTTAAGCTTTCCGGCCCCTATCTGGGAATGGCGACCGATACCAAGGTAGCTGTAGCAGACCTGGCTGCTGAAAGCCTGTTGCTCACCGTAGATGCTGCACCTGCCGGCATGATAGGGCTCGCTGATGCGCTCTGGTATATTAGCGGAAGCGAATTGGGCCGCCTGGGTACTGATTTGAGCAGTAACACCTGGGCACTGCCGGCAACGGGCGCTGAGCACCTTCGTATCACAACTTATCAGGATAAGCCCATGGTCTACGCGCCGCGCAGTGATGGTGCGAAAGGCTGGGTGTTCCATCCGGAAACGGAAAGCTTCGAGCTGTTGATCGACTGGCAGCTGGATGAGGTGGAGATCGTTGCTATAGCACCCTTCCGGGAAGACAGCCTGTTTGTAGCCGGCCGCCTGAGAAACAGCCTGAGCGGGAACGGTTTTGTAAAAAAAGCCAGGCCGGACTCCTTTGTTTTTCAAAAACCATTTGATGTCGGGGTCCGAAGTATGGAATTGCAGCAGTTGAGTGTCGAAACCCTCGGCCCGGGAGACGTAGCCGGGACCACGCGCTACCGGGTGTTTGTACGGCAGGCTGCGGAGGTAGAAAACTACGGTGAAGGCGTAGTCCGCGAGTTTAACCTGGACTGGGATTTCAGGCACGACTACTGCCAGGTGGAAGGCTACCGCCCGGTAGAAGGCCTGGAACTGCAGCCGGGAGCAGTCTATTCCTTCACGGATACGCTGGTTATGTCGATAGTGGTTTCCGGCTCGGTTGCGGACAACGTCACCACTACCTTTGGCACCTTTGCGCCCAACCATTATCTGGACGCCGACCCCCAGAATGATGCCCATACGGCCACTTTTCTATTGACAGATACTCAAGAGGAGTCTATACCTGCCGGTGGCATCCGGCTGTTCCCCAATCCGGCCACCGATGAGGTACAGCTGCAGTCGGAGGTGCCGCTGCATGAGCTAGAGCTCTTCGATATGTTCGGCCGGCGGCTGCACCACCAGCAATTAGAAGGAGATCAAAGTACGGTGATACCCCGCCGCAACTTGCCGGCTGGCGTCTATCTGCTCCGCATGCGCAGCGGCGAGCGGTCGGCTACCCGGCAAATCATCTGGAGCAAAGGCCACTAATACAAAACAGCGGGCACCACTGGGAGCTGCGGTGCCCGCTTCTTTTACGATGAATGGTCAAAAAAAGGGTGTGGGGTGAGGTGTTTTTACTTCTTGACTAGTGCTAATCCCGGCAGTCTTCCAGTATAGCGCGCAGCGACTCCTTGTCCTCTACGCTCACTGTCGTGCCATCTTCCAGCAGCGTCAGCTCAAGCGGGAAGACGTACTCCGGGCGCTCTTCGGCCTCCGGGTTACCCTGGCGCCAGCTGCGGAAAATTGCACCTACTTCCTCGCGGCTGTTGGCTTCCTCGGTGGTGCCGTCCGGCAGAGCAATCGTCACCGGGTAGTTGAGCACAAAGCAGGGCTCGAAGATGCCGCGGCAGTCATTGATCAGCTCGCGCAGCGCCTGCCGGTCCTCCAGCGTCAGCGTGCTGCCGTCTTCATTCAGAGTCACTTCGATAGGAAAAACATACTCCGGGCGCTCCGTTGAAGTAGGGTTGGCTTCCCGCCAGGCTTTGAAGATGTCACGCACCTCTTCCCGGCTGTTGGCTTCCTCGGTGGTGCCGTTTGGCAGAGCGATGGTCACCGGGTAGTTGACCGTAAAGCATGGCTCAAAGTCCTCGGCGCAGCCGCGCGCCAGTTCCAGCAGGTCCTGGTAATTTTCCGCAGTGACGATGGATCCGTCCGCTTCCAGCTCCACTTCTACCGGGAACTGCAGTTTCGGGCCACGCGGGCGGTTCGGGAACTCGTTATTCCAGCGGCGGTACAGGCGGGCCAGGCCGGCGCGGTCTTCCACTTCTACGGTGCGGCCGTTCGGGAATTCTACCGTTACCGGAAAGACCAGGGTGAAGCAGAGGTTGGGGCGCAGGAAAATGGGGCGGTCCACGATCGGGCGCGGGCCA
>CAJXXJ010000144.1 GCA_913062745.1 uncultured Phaeodactylibacter sp. | reverse complement strand
ATCTGGGGCAGGCCGTGCAGCAAGGTACCTTCAATGCTAATCAGCTCAGTGGCCTGATCAGCGTAGAAGATCTGCCGCAGGGCATGTATACGATTGAATTCCTGATTGATGATAAGGAGCGCCGCGCGCTGCGATTCATCAAGCAGTAACCGACTCAGCCACGACGGCTTTTAAGCCAACCGGCTGAAATAATGAAGCCCCTCAGTTTCTTCGGAAGCTGAGGGGCTTTTTAATTGAAGATACTACTTCATTCAACCGTCAAATCGCGCTACCCCTCCGCATTTACTCCGTCGCCGAAGCGGCTTTGCCACCTGTAGCAGATGAGTTTTTCTCTCTACGCCGAAGGGCCGCCTGTAGAAACAGGGGAGTGGCTTATATGGAATTGCCGTACTGTATAATGGCCCGCACCTGTGCTTCTGCAAACCGGTCCACAATCTCCTCGTCCATCAGTAGTTCTGCATCCTGCAAATTGTCAAAAAATAAATGCTCGATGAGAATCGCCGGCATGAGCGTACGGGTAAGCACGTAAAACCGGGCCTCTTTATCGTAGTCGCCGTCTGAAAGGTCGGTGCGCATCCGGATGCGGTTGCCGAGCAGGTCCTCCACATTTTGCCACATGTAATTCGCTATTCGGTCAGAAGTGGTGACGCCCGGCGAGGTGTAGATTTCAAAGCCCCGCGCATTTACGCCGGAAGCATTTGCATGTGCGCTGACAAAAATGCCCCGCTTGAAATTGCGGTAGTACCAATTGGCCTGATTGACCCGGTACTCAAGCGGGAAATCCAGGTAGTCGTGATAGACTTTTATATAAAGTATGCCCAGTCGGTCCAGCTTTTCCATCACCGCAGACATAAGCCGCCGGTTGAAGACCCCCTCGTAAAACCAGCCGCCGCTGTGGAACTCGCCCGAATCATGCTGATAGCGCTTGCCTGCCGTAGTATAGTTGCCTTCCGGGTCGATCCCGCCGTGCCCTGCATCAAGGAACACGCAAAAGTTGTCATTCATAGAAGTGGGTTTTAGCGTACAAACTAATACATATAATTTAGTGGTATGCCCAAGTTTTTGTTTTTTTGAGAAAAATTTCAACTATGAAAGCTACTATGTACCCGTTACTGCTGCTTTTTGTGCTGTTTGCAGCCTGTGAGCGGCAACTGTCTCCCGTTGAGGAGTTGATTCAGCTCGAAGATGAACTGATCCTGGAGCACCTGGAGGAAGAAAACATAGATGCGGTCCGGCACGAGCAGGGCTTTTACTATAAAATCGTAGAAGAGGGTACCGGCGTACGGCCCAATTCCAGCTCTGAAGTGCAGGTAAGTTATGTTGGGCGGTTTCCCAACGGGGTGGTCTTTGATGAAGCGGATTCGACTAATTTGGCGGAACTCTCTCTTTCCAGTGTTATCCCCGGCTGGCGAATTGGCATTCCCCTGATCCGGGAAGGCGGAGAAATTCAGCTGTTCCTGCCCTCCCGCCACGGGTACGCCCGCCGTCCGCCGGTAGGCTCCGGCATTCCGCCTAACGCGGTCCTTTTCTTTGATGTCAGGCTGCACCGCGTGAAATAAGAAACGGCGCACCGATGATTTCGGTGCGCCGTTTGCGTATTCCTTCATAAATTAATGGCTTTGCCTCGCCTTACCGTATCGCCTCAAAGACTGCGCATGGGCGGTCCGTGGCGATTACATCAATTCCCTTTGCCAGCAAATCCCGGTATATGCGGCCACCACGTGCTTCCGCTTTTTGGTCGAGGTTGCCGATTGTCCCGATCATCACGGTCATACCCAGGCTTTTCAGTTTTTGGTAGAAAGCCGGGTCGCGTTCCGTCAGGCCGGTGAAAGCCATCAGGTTCTCGGTGGGGATGGGGCCATCGATATAGCGTTGCAGCTCCTCTTCATTACGGATAACCACCGAAAGGCGGATGCGCGGGTCGAGCAGATAAGCCTGTACAGCATCTTCGTAGTTGTAGGTGATTAGTGCGACGGAGTTGATAGCGCCAACGCTGCGTACAGCATCAATGACCCGGTCGAATGGCACCTTGCGCTTGACGTCCAGCGTCCAGAACGCTTTGTTAAAGCCCCAGTCCAGGACGTTTTCGAGCCGGGGCACCCGGTAGTCGGTCAGGGTGCCAAAGTCGTCCACCAGCCTAAGCGCCTGAATATCCTGCCAGCTGTGCTCCATGACTTGCCCGCTGCCATCGGTGGTGCGGTCCAGCGTCGCATCGTGCATGAGAATGAGTACACTGTCTGCCGTCATGTTGACATCCACTTCAATAATCGCCGGAACGTGGCGAAGCGTGTACTGAACCGTTTCCAGAGCATTTTCCGGGTAACCGGGCAAATACCGGCCACCCCGGTGCGCGCTTACTATTGCAGGCGCTCCGTTCTCCGGAGGAGATACTTTTACTAACGATGTACTGCAGGGGGAGATTTGGGTTTGTGCGTGTACCTGTGACCATACAAGTGCAGCCACAAGGAGGAACCTGTGTAGAATCATGTTTGGGTTAGTTGTTTTTGTGCATACTAGTATTCAGTATGCTAAACGGGAGCAGCTTAAAAAAGGTTACAAATGGTAATAAAATAAATTTGATTTACCAGAGGACGGGGTGGAACTGCAGCCCGCCGGGGCCAGACAAGGAGAGGGCAGGGGCGGGGACTTTCAGGAAATTCAGCAATCCAAGCATTAGCCTGACCCAGCGCTTGTCGGAAGGTATTCTTCTCAGGTCAATATCAAAGGACAGGTAGTACTGCCGGTGGCGGGGGAAGAGCCCCTCATCCAGTGTGTACGTATACCCCTGCGAGGACCAGGTGTTGCCATAGCCTCCGAACATATTTTCCGCGCTGTACCCTGCTGCGATGTTCAGCCAGCCCGGTAGCCAGCGCGGACGGCTTTCGCCCAAAAAAGAGGAAATATTGGCCGAGGCCCAGATGATTTGCCCGTTGTAATCTTTGAGGAAAGCCTCGCCGTAACTGCGGCCGTAGAGCTCATAGGCGCGCTGCCGCAGCGTCATCCCGGGCCCTTCCCCGGTGGGCGCAACCATCCATTCCGGATAAGCGGGCCGGCTGTTGGAGACTTTCAGAAGTATACGCTGTTCCCGCCAGCCGAGCTGTTGGCCGACAAAGAGGCCGGTGCCGAGCGTATTGAAGGCGACATCATACCAGGAAAAACCCCACTTGACGGAATGGCCGTCCATGACTTCCACAGTAGTCTGCAGTAGAGTGCTGACGCCGGCGGCCATCCAGACCGAGCGGTTGTGCGGCATGCCAGTCCAGCGCAAGCCCTGAAATGCCAGTTCAGAATAATTGTAAGCTGTCATTGCGTGGCCCGCTTTGTCCATGCCCAGCCATTCCCGGCTGTCATCAAAGGTACGGAACCCTGCCAGCTCGTAATTTTTGTACCAGGCGTGGTACAGCCCGTAGGAAGCAGAGCCGTACATCGCGCTGCCGATGCCCACGCAGGCCCAAAACCGGCCCCGGTGGAGGCTATCGGCGGGTTCCAAAAAGGAAGACTGCCCGCTCAGGGTGCTGCAGGTAGTGCAAAACAGGGCCAGAAGGATTAAAAAAGGGCGCATGCTGCAATATACTGCTGCTGCGCCCTTTCCCGCAAGTGCGGAGGGTGAATTGTACGTTATATTTTTAGTCCTGCTGTGCGAATACCCGCTTCAGCAAATCCGTCGTACGGCTGCCTGTATTCTCCCGGATATCCTTTTCCTTCACCTCAATAAGCTCGAACAGCCCGCTCAGTGCCTGACGGGTGACGTAGTCGTCCAGCTCCGGGTTGGTCTTTTTGACAAAAGGGATTTTGTTGTAGGCGGTGACGGACTTGCTCCAGTACTCCCGGGCATTTACTTCGTCCAGGGACTGTACCACCACCGGGCGGAAGGCATCGTACAGCTGCTGAAAAGTAGTACGGTGCAGGTAAGCCGTAGCCGCATCATCGGCGCCGGTCAGGATGTTCATCGCATCCTGAAAGCTCATCTGTTTAATGGCGTCTACGAAAATAGGCTTGGCTTCCGCAGCAGCATCCTCGGCAGCGCGGTTGATTTTGAGCTTCAGCTCTGCTTCCACATCGGCGAATCCCGGTACCGACTTAAGCCGGTTGGTAACGTCCTGCACTTCTTCCGGCAGTAAAATTTGGTAAGGGCTCTTATAATACCCATCTTCAGCGGAGAGGAAGGAAACGGCTTCTGCTACGCCCAGGTCAAGCGCCTGCTTGAGGCCCTGCCCGATTTCTTCCTGCGACAGCGCGCCGCTGCCGCCGGTAAGTTCTTCTTTGGCTTTGTTGAGTTTGTCGCGCCAGTTTTGTGCCATCATCGTGCTGCCCACAAGAAGCAGCGCAGCGAGTAAGGTCAATCGTTGGTACATAATAGTTTTTTATTGCAAAATAAGGCCTCCGCGCCTCACATGCCCGATTGTCGGGCCGTTTAACAGAACGCTAAGGCTAATTTAACACCCTATTAAATGGAAAGCTCACCGGAAACCACTGCTCTGATCATCCTTGCTGCCGGCGCATCCCGCCGTATGGGGCAGCCTAAGCAACTACTGCGCTGGCAGGGCACTACGATGCTGCAGCGGATCATCCGGGAGGGGAAGCAAGCCGGGCTTTCACCGGTGGTAGTAGTGACGGGTGCCCGCCGTGCTGCTGTGGAGCCCGCGGCGGAGGCAGAGCAGGCCCATATTGCATACAACCCGGAATGGGAGTCCGGTATGGGTAGCTCGGTGGTCACCGGATTGAACCAACTGCTGTATCTGTTGCCGGAGGTGGATGCTGCTGCGTTTGCGCTGACGGATCAGCCTTATGTAGGGCAGGAACTACTGCAGGCTATGCTGCAACGGCTTCAGCAGTCAGCAGCGCCGGGAATAGCTGCCCGCTATCAGGGTTCCCTTGGCGTGCCGGCAATTTTCCGTAAGGCCTTGTTTTCCGAACTGCTCTCCCTCGATGGCCAAAAAGGGGCCAAACCGGTATTACTCCGCCATCAGAAAGAACTACTGGCCTACCCTTTTCCGGAAGGGAAAACCGACCTGGACACCCCCGAAGACTGGGCGCAATTCTGCGGTTAGGGATAGGGCAGCACACTATGTTTTTTCCCGAAAGGGGAATTATAATGCTTTGGCGGCCTACGCTTTGTTTGATTTGGCTGTCATGGATTTTGTAAAATTTTATTCTGAATCTAGCATGTTTTAAACCCCGTTACGGTTAATCGTAGCTTCTGTGTTGTGTTATGTCGACCAAACGCACCCATTCATCGGTAAAAAAGCCCTCCTAAGCAGGAATTTTAAGATACTACGGAAACTTTAAAACCAATTTTTGTTTCCTGTGTTCTCCGCACGTACATTTGCAAAACATTCATTGAAACAGAAGGAGTATTGGAGCAGCAGGATATGATACTGAGAAAAGCCTTCGAGCTTTTCATGCGCTACGGCATCAAGAGCGTGACGATGGATGACATTGCCCGGGAGCTGGGCATATCCAAGAAGACGCTTTACCAGACTGTAGCCAATAAAGCCGACCTGATCGCGCAGATATTTCAGCTGCACTTCGCTGAAGAGGAGCAGGCGATGGCGACGATACGCGAGCAGTCCTCCGACGCGATAGAGGAGATGCTGGGCATCGGGCGGTACGTAGTGGAAAAAACGCAGGGCATGTCACCGACTGTGGTGTACGACTTGCAAAAGTACTACCGCAGTCTCTGGGATGAGATGCAGGCTAAGATGAAGAAGAACGTCTACAGCATCATCATCGATAACCTCGAGCGCGGCATAGCACAGGGGCTTTACCGTAAGGATATGCAGCCTGATGTGGTCGCCCGCCTGTACGTAGGCAAAACGGTAATTGCAGCTGACGAGGAGACTTTCGAGGCCTGCAACCATGATATGAGTACCCTTCACCGGGAATTGATTTTATACCATATGCACGGAATTACTTCCGCTAAAGGCAGGCAGCTGCTGGACAAACACCTGGCAGCCGAAGCCCGGCAAGAACAAACAACGATAAGAAAAAACCCGATATAATGAGATCAGTCTTTATGCTATTCCCTGCGCTTTTACTGGCTGTAGGGGCTTTGCAAGCCCAGCAGCAGGCGGTGCAGATGACAATGGATGAGGCCAAGAGCTATGCCCTGGAAAACAGCTACGCCATCAAGAACGCCCGGATTGCGATAGCCGATGCTGAAGAGCAGATCGTGGAGCGCCGCTCTGCCGGCCTTCCGCAGATCAACGGCAGCCTGAACTACCAACGGTACCTGGCGGTGCCGCAGCAGCCGTTGCCTGAGGGGTTCAACATCTTTGGCCTGTTTGGGCAGGTGCTGGCGGTGGATTTGTACGACGAGCTGTCGCCTATGACGCAGGCTGCGGTAGACGCCAACTTCTCCGGACAGCAAAACAACAATGGAGACGAAGCGCAGACCATTGCCTTTTTCCTGCGCAACAACTTCACGGCGGCCCTCAATCTGGATGCGATGATTTTTGACGGCTCCTACTTCGTAGCACTGGAAGCTGCCCGGCAGTACCGCGAGTACACGCAGCGGGAGTTTCAAACCAAAAAGCGGGATGTGGAGAATGCAGTAACTGAGGCTTATCTGCCGGTGTTGCTATTGCAGGAAAACATCGAGCTGCTGGATCAGAATATCCAGAACCTGCAAAAACTGCTCAATGAGACCGAAGCGCTGTACCGCGAGGGGTTTGCTGAGCAGCTGGATATCGACCGGCAGGCTTTGTCGCTTTCCAATTTGCGCATTGAGCGCGAAAACCTGGTCCGCCAGAAAGAAGTAGCACTGACCAATCTGAAGAACACTATCGGCTACCCGCTGAATGAGCCGCTTGTCGTAGCCGATGACCTGGATGAAATGACCGCTGCTGCCGAGCGGCTACTGGCGCAGGAAGCGCAGCCAAATCAACGCCCCGAAGTCTCTCTGCTGGAGCAGGCCATCCGCATGAACGAGCTGAATATCAAGCTCAACAAAGCAGGCTACCTGCCGAGCCTGAGTGCCTTCGGTGCCGTACAGCAGCAGTATCAGGGCGACGATTTCCAAAGCGGGTTTTGGGCACCGGCCGCTTATGTAGGGCTCAACCTACAGGTGCCGATTTTTGACGGCTTCCGCAAAAAAGCACAGATAGAACGGGCACGGCTGGACCTGGAGCAGGCCAAAAACCAGCGGGAGGAGCTGGTCCGCGGCATCCGCGTAGAAGTAGCCAATGCGCGCACTAATTATCTGAACGCGGCGCAGCGCCTGGAGAACCAGCAGAAAAACCTGGACCTGGCGCAGCGCATCTACGATACGGCACAGATTAAATACCGCGAAGGAGTCGGCTCCAGCCTGGAAGTCACGCAGGCCGAGCAAAGCCTTTATACCACCCAATCCAATTATGTTCAGGCCCTGTACGACTTGCTGCTGGCGAAAGAGCAGTTGGAAATGGCACTGGGCGAGTAACTTTTCACTAAAAAACACAAGTTCATGAAATACTTCATCCCGACTATCCTGTTTGCGTTGCTTGCCCTCACGGCTTGTCAGGGCCCGGAGCAGGAAGGAAACGAAATACCAGACAACCTGGAAGACAAACGGGCGCTGCTCAAGGAAAAGCGGCAGGCGCTGAACGAGCTCACTGAGTTGGTCAGCGAGCTGGAGACGGCAATTGCCGAGCAGGACCCCACTATGCTGGCCGACAACCGGCAGCTGATTACTACGGCGCCGGTGGAGCGTACCGATTTTGAACACTTTGTAGAGATTCAGGCTGCAGTGGAAGCCGACGACTATGTAGACGTCACAAGCGAGATTGCCGGGCGCATTACCCGTCTCACCGTTGAGGAAGGCGACGGCGTGCGGCGCGGGCAGCTGATTGCGGAGCTTGACCTTGAGCAGCTGAACAAGCAGATGGCGGAAGTTGAAAAGTCGCTGGAGCTGGCCACCGATGTCTATGAGCGGCAGAAGCGCCTGTGGGACCAGAATATTGGTTCTGAAATCCAGTTTCTGGAGGCCAAGAACAGCAAGGAGCGCCTGGAGAAAAGCCTGGAGACGCTGGAGTATCAGTTGTCTAAAGCCAAAATCTATGCACCAGCTTCCGGGATCGTAGAGACCGTA